>JAGKTB010000248.1:0-4100 GCA_018993145.1 Flavihumibacter sp. | reverse complement strand
TTTCAATTGCACAGGCCATACGGATTTGGCAATCGTGATGGTTCCTTTCGGCATGAAGGTCTCCACCACATTTACATCCTCTTCACTGCGCCAGGTGTAAATATGATCGTTGTGGAGGAACAGCAGGTTGCTGTTGATTTTATTATCCGTGAGTTTTAATTCCGCTCCATTGATCTTTACCCAGCAACTCAGTTCATACTGACGGTTTTTCAACTGAACCTTGAAATAGGGCACCAATGGCTCGGTTACAATCCCGATTGATAACAGGCTTTCCGTTTTGAAGGTTTTGCCGGAAGGAAGGAGGTAAACAAAGGGACTATCTGCCACATCGTTCACCAGCTTTCGCAACTTGGGCTGCAGGTACTCCACCACCAGGTGTTTGGTTTCTGCAGGCAATTCTTCACTTTCGTGATGAATGATATTTTCCCAGATACCGCTAAAGGGTGAGTTTCGGTTAAGGTACTTCGTTAGTTCGGATTCCTGCATTCTGCGCAGTGCCGGAATCAATGGGCGATCTGCTTCCGGATACAATTCCAGGTTTACATATTTGGAAAGATCCAGTTTCTCTACTTTTCCAAGGAAACGCTGCTGTGATTCTTCAGTTTCTCCCTGTATGGCATCAACACTGAAACCAGGATAGGCTTTCTGGTGCAGGTTGATAACTACTCCAATACGCATGGCAGCGCCTGGTTCAACCTCTTCTGTTTCAACATCTGATACTTCAGCTGCCGGCACCACCTGTTCCTGTGGTTTGGGGCGAAGGCCCGTCTGCAAAGGATTGATCCGCTTGATGGAAATATCCAGTACGCGTAAGAAGGGTTTGCCTTCTTTATAGGCGAATTCGAATTTGCCCTTCAAATCATCATTCAGACTGTAGCCGTAGGCTTCGAGCAGTTTGTTTTTTTCTTTATCCCAGTTGCGTATGGAGTCGAAGTAGTTGGGACCATAGGCATTCAGTAATTGAAGGAAAACAATCACTTTAGGAAGACAAAGGGGATGTTTGGTATCTACATAATCACAACTGGTATCAAAATTCCGCTCTTCATTTTTGCGGATAACAACTTTGTAAGTAGTGCCATCCAGGTCCACAGTAGCTTTCACCACTTCATCTGCTGCAGATTCGATATTGGCCTTATTGGTTCGCAAGTATTGTTCCGCAGCGGTGTAGGTTTCCGGGCCGCTCAGGAGTTTGATCGTTTTCAGATCAATATTTTTCATCTTGATGACCGTATGCCGCTGGTCGTATTCTACTTCTTCCGCCTGAAGCAGGTTTTTATCGAGCAGTTCCTGCAATTGAATCAGGGCGGCTGCTTCGTGCCTGCAGATATCGCCCAGGTTATAAGGACAACTGCATCTTACGGAAAGTGCTTTCGGATCGGCAAATTTTTGAACATATACTTTATAGAAAGTACTGTAGCTATCATCTTTTACGCGAAATGTCACGGAACCCAGCAATTCATCATATTCAACCAGCTCCACATATCCGATGGCATGAATCTTTTTTCCTCTGCGGATCACTTCATCAGTACCATTCGTATAAACATATTTGATAAGGTGCGGTAAAGCCATTCATCGTTTTTTAAGTTACCTGCTTGCGAACAGGCCAATCTGCAAAAGTAACGGAAGCTAGAGCAGATATCCATATTAAATATTCCCTATTACGGCACGGTATTCGCACTGGCATAGATAACTTTGTGCATTAAAGACTGAATTGATATGAACTGGTTTCCCCGAATGCTGCTGACTGCAGGCCTGATCAGCACCCTTCCTGCCTTTAGCCAACGACTGAAAAAAGCCGAAAAAGTAGTGGTGGCTCAATTGAAAGAGCATGTGTATTTCCTGGCAGATGACCGCCTGGAGGGTAGAAGAGCTGGCTCAAAAGGAGAACAACTCGCGGCTGATTATATCAAAAACCAGTTCACCAGCATTGGACTTACACCCAAAGGAAGCCAGGGGAACTGGTACCAGGAGTTTCCCATTTATGACGGCAAGGATTACAGCCAGGCTTCCTACCTGTTTATCAATGGCAATGAAATCAATAAAAAGAATTATTTCCCTCATCCGCTTTCTCCGGAGCGAATGCTGGAAGCAATGCCTTCCATCGCACTGAAAGAAGCCGGAGTTCCCTGGTTTCTGGATTTTGGAGCAGAACTGGAAGCCAATAAATCAAATCCCCACTTCGACCGGGAAGCGGGTCTGCTGGCAAAAGTCAAACAGGCTGCAGAAAACGGGGCCACCGCACTCATTGTTTACAATGATCCGGAAATGAAATATCAGCCTAAACAACGCGGCGATGAGTTGCCCATCCCTGTATTCTTCCTCAATAAGACAGAGGCTGACAAATACCTTCACGATGAAACCGATATGCTGGAGATCAAACTCAAAACCGGTTTCACCAAACTGGAGCGAACAGGCCGCAACGTAGTTGGATTTATGGATAATGGGGCTGCACATACCGTGGTAATCGGGGCTCACTTTGATCACCTGGGTTATGGAGAAGATGGTAATTCGATGCTTCGCCAGGAAAATCCCGGTCTGCACAATGGAGCTGATGATAATGCCAGTGGCACCGCTGCCATGATTGAACTGGCCCGGATGCTGAAAAAAGAAAAGAAAAATTCGTTCAATTACCTGTTCATTGCGTTTTCCGCTGAAGAGCTGGGCTTGTTTGGATCGAAGTATTTTACAGAGAATGCCACTATTCCGCTTACCAGCATCAACTATATGGTGAATATGGATATGGTAGGCCGACTGAATGACAGCAGTAAAACGCTGACAGTTGGCGGATACGGAACTTCTCCAACCTGGGGAAATACCTTCACCTCGATTAGTGATAACCGTTACCTGAACATTAAATTCGACAGCAGCGGAACCGGTCCCAGTGATCATTCATCCTTTTACAGAAAGGATATTCCGGTTCTGTTTTTCTTTACAGGATTGCACACCGACTACCATAAACCTTCTGATGATGCGGATAAAATCAACTATACAGGTCAGCTAAGAATCATTCAACTGATCCGTAATCTGATTCAGGCTACCGGAGATCAACCCAAGCTCGCCTTCACGAAAACAAGGGAGCAGCAAATGGGCACTTCAACAAGATTTACTGTTAGTCTTGGTATCATGCCTGATTATGCCTTCAGCGGAAATGGTGTTAAGGTGGATGGTGTAACCGATGGGCGGCCGGCACAGAAAGCAGGTATCAAAGCCGGCGATATCATCACCAAATTGGGAGATATCACAATTGCCTCTATGGAACAGTATATGAAAGCGCTGGGAAGTTTCAAAAAAGGAGATAAAACAACAATAATCTACCAAAGAGACTCAACAGAATATTCAGCATCTGTAGAATTTTAATACATTACACATGAAATTAAAACTGGATGTTGCCGAAATGACCGAAGATTTTTTCGGTGACGCCCATTTACTAGGTATTGTGGCGCCAGTTAGAGATTATCAGTTTTGCTGGCAACTCAACCGTCAATTCCATTTTAATTTCAGGGTCAATATCGGGCTGGAGATTCAGCTGAATAAAAAAAACCGGAACTATTATTTTCCGGTTTACGAACACAAGGAACCTCAATTCTATCGAAATCATTACATCTACAAAAATCAGCACGACGGAGAATATCTGTTGCCGGAATTCAGGCATCTTGATTTTCTCTGGCTGATCAAAGGAGATGAAGTGCCTTCTCAACTGATTGCAGACATACAGCAGGGCATCCGGACTATATCCGGAGTGCAGCTGGTGGTGGAACTAACTAATGAAAAGATAAAAAACAAAGAACACCTGATATTTTAATATGGCCATCATCAGCCAACTCAAGAGTGCCTTAAAGCAATACGGATTCTTCAACGTACTCAACCTTGGTTTCACCAAAGTGGTAGAGAAGTTTGGTTATTACAGAGATACCTATACGCTGTTTGAAAAAGAGTTGGTCCAGTCTGAACCGGTTAAGCCATTAGCTGCCGGTTATTTTTATAAAGAATTGTCCGGGGAGCTACTGAACAACCTCAATGCCCCCTGGATCAGTCCTGAACAAGTATCCACATTTAAGTCGCGCTTATCAAAACCCGGTTACTTCGGATTGGGTATTTTC
>JAGKTB010000247.1:0-5387 GCA_018993145.1 Flavihumibacter sp. | reverse complement strand
TTTCACCAGGGATACCGCGTATTTGAGAGAGAAAGCCTGGCCCGTGATGAAAGAATCTGCCGAATTCATGCAGGGATTTTTAATCAAAGACAAACAGGGCTATTGGGTGACGGCTCCTTCCACCTCTCCTGAAAACGCTTTCAAACTGCCCAATGGAAAAGTATTCGGCCTCACGTATGGTGCTACTATGGATATTCAAATCACCCGGGCATTGTTTGAGGCCTGCCGATCTGCCTCCGCCATCTTAAAAACCGATAAAGAATTTGCCCGTGCATTGGCAGCTATTGAAAAAGAATTGCCTCCTGTTCGCGTGAGTAAACGCTATGGCATTGTGCAGGAATGGATTCACGATTACGAGGAATCAGAGCCCGGTCACCGGCATATGAGCCAGCTCTTTGGTTTGTATCCTGCCAACCAGATCAACCGCCAGCATCCTGAACTCTTTGCGGCAGCCCGCAGAACCATTGAGCGGCGCCTCGAATATGACAAAGGAGGCACGGGATCGTATACCGGCTGGAGTAAATCCTGGATCATCAACTTTTATGCGCGACTCTTTGATGGTGATAAAGCCTGGAGTAATCTGATGGATATGCAGCGTTACCTGACCCTGCCGAATTTGTTTGATGATCATCCGCCTTTCCAGATTGATGGAAACTTCGGACTCACAGCTGGTATGGCGGAAATGCTGCTGCAATCGCATACGGATACCCTTCAAGTGCTGCCTGCTTTGCCTGCTGCCTGGCCCAATGGCTCGGTTAAAGGATTGAAAGCAAGAGGTAACCTGATTGTTGATATGGAATGGAACAATGGCCGGGTGGTGGAGCTGCGACTCCAGGCGGGCGCTGCCTACACAGGGGTGGTGGAAGTTGCCGGCAAAACGAAAAAGATAAAATTGAAAAAAGGGGAGCAGCTGCAGTGGCGGCCCTAGTTTTTGTCAGGAAGGTTAAAATTTAGGAAGTCTTTCTCCGGCGGCCTATTGCTTAATGCCTCAACTTTGAGGCAGTAACTATTGACGCATGAAGTACCTGATTTTAGCTGTTAGCTGTTTGGCGATTGGTGGTCTGAAAGCCCAGCAACCTGCCTATAAAAATGCTGCCCTGCCCGTGGAGCAGCGCGTGGAGGATCTGTTGAAACGCATGACGCCGGAAGAGAAATTCTGGCAGTGTTTCATGATTCCCGGTGAGATCAAACCTGGTGATGAAGCCAAATACAAAGCCGGCATTTTCGGCTTCCAGGTGAGCGCTGAGAGTAAGGGGGGAGAAGCCGCCCAACAATTGCTGCAATACAATGCTAAAGAAGATGCCGTGAGCCTTGCCAGGAAGATCAATGGCATTCAAAAATACTTTATGGAGCAGTCCCGGTTGGGCATTCCCATCATTGCCTTTGATGAGGCCCTGCATGGATTGGTTCGTTCGGGTGCAACTGCCTTCCCCCAGGCTATTGCATTGGCATCTACCTGGGATACAAGTCTTATGTCAAAAGTTGCCAATGCCATTGCGCTGGAAACCAAACTGCGTGGTATACGACAGATTTTATCTCCGGTGATCAACCTGGCTCATGATGTGCGCTGGGGACGAACGGAAGAAACTTATGGCGAAGATCCTTACCTGAGTGCTGTTATGGGGGTGAGTTTTATTGGTGCGTTTGAACGCATGGGAGTGGTGACTTCGCCCAAGCATTTTGCTTTTAACGTGGGAGCTGGTGGCCGTGACAGTTATCCCATCGATTTCAGTCAGCAGTTTTTACTCGAAACCGAATTGATTCCATTTAAAGCAGTGTTTGAAAAAGCTGGTGCCCGCTCGGTGATGACAGCCTATAATTCCATCAACGGACAGGCAGCTACTGCGAATAACTGGCTCCTGAACGACCTGCTGAAAAAACAGTGGGGCTTTAAGGGATTTGTGATCTCTGATGCAGGTGCTGTGGGTGGTGCTTTGGTGCTGCATAAAACAGCCAAAGATTATCCGGAGTCTTCCCAGCAGGCAATCAGCAACGGACTGGATGTAATCTTTCAAACCGATTACGCACATCATCCTTTGTTCATGCCGCCTTTTGTGGATGGACGCATTCCGCAAACTCGTATAGACGATGCTGTTAGACGCATTCTGCGCATCAAGTTTGAACTGGGATTATTTGAAAATCCTTATGTAGATGAAAAGGCGATTGAAACCCTGATTGATATCGCCGCCCATAAACAACTCGCAGAAGAAGCTGCTGCTAAAAGTTTTGTATTGCTGAAGAACGAACAGGTGCTTCCATTACGCAAGCAACCCAGCTCCATTGCCCTGATTGGTACCGATGCAGCAGAAGGAAGATTAGGAGGCTATAGCGGTCCGGGTAACGGAATCATTTCCATCAAAGCGGCGTTGGAACAAAAATGGACCGGCACCAAAATCAATTATACAGATGGCTATGAGCGCATGGGAGCTGAGTTTGTGACGATTCCGGCTGCTCAGTTGTTCCATAACAGCAAAGGCAAGACTGTACCCGGTTTATTGGGTGAGTATTTTGACCAGGCTACCATTTCCGGTGCTCCCAAACTGACGCGGGTAGATAAGCAGGTTCAATTCAAATGGACCCTCTACGCACCGGATCCCTCTTTGCGGAATGATTTTTATGCCGTGCGCTGGACAGGTGAAGTATTGGCTCCTGAAACAGGAACTTTTAAAATAGGATTGGAAGGAAATGATGGTTTTCGGTTGTACATCAACGGTAAATTGGTAGTTGATAATTGGAGCAAGCAGAGTTTTTCATTACGTACTACTGATGTGCAATTGGAAAAAGGCAAACGTTACCCAATTAAAATTGAATTCCGTGAACCGGTTGGTAATGCTGCGATCCGCCTGGTGTGGAATGCAGGTCATTCTTTTAACTGGCAGGAAAAAATAGCAGCCGCAGTGGCAGCAGCGCAGCAATCAGAGGTTGCTATTATAGTTGCGGGTATCCATGAGGGTGAGTTCCAGGACCGGGCTTATCTTAGTTTGCCTGGTCACCAGGAAGAACTGATCCAGGCAGTTGCGGCTACCGGCAAACGCGTTGTGGTGCTGCTGGTTGGCGGGAGTGCCATCACCATGCAGAACTGGATGCATAAAGTAGATGCCATCGCGCAAATCTGGTATCCGGGTGAGCAGGGCGGATTAGCAGTGGCGGATTTATTAAGTGGACGTATTAATCCTGCCGGCAGGTTACCGATTACCTTTCCGGTGCACGAAGCACAATTGCCTTTAACTTATTATCATAAGCCAACGGGCAGGGGAGATGATTATCACAACCTGAGCGGAGAACCATTGTTCCCTTTTGGTTATGGGTTGAGTTATACGGAATTCAAATACAGCAATCTTCGGGTACTCACGCCTACTATAGGGAGCAGAGACACCGCAGTGATCCAATGTGTGGTTACCAATGTGGGACCGGTTGCCGGAGAAGAAGTGGTTCAGTTGTACATCCGGGATGAACTCGCTTCCCTGGCCCGACCTGTTATGCAATTGAAAGGCTTTGAGCGCATATCCCTCCTAAAAGGGGAGAGTCGCACGGTGAAGTTCCGCCTGCCTGCATCCGAACTGGCTTTCCTGAACCAGCAGTTGGAAACGGTGCTGGAACCAGGAAGCTTCCGGATTATGATCGGCGCTTCTTCCAGGGATATTCGACTGAAAGGGGACCTAGAGCTTAAGTAAACTTAGAGTACCAGTATCACTGCACCCAGTGCAGGCACCGTGATTTTTACCTGCTCATACACCGGGTGAGATCTTGCTTTCAGTTGTACATAATTGGAGGGGCCACCTGCTGCCAGGGAAGGGCCTTCTCCATTTACCAGCACTTTGCGGGAGAACTCCCCGTTATCGTTGCTGCCTTCCAACTGGTAAAAGTATAGTCGCTTGCCGAAATTCAGGTTATTGGCTTTGAGCTGCACGGTTACTGGTTTATCAGAAGTATTGATCAGGGTTAGGTTTGCTTCACCAGATGTATAGGTAGATGCATAAGCCTTAATAGCTGTACTTCCGGTTACCTGGGTAGGAACCAACCTATCACCAATCAATTTTGAATAATAGTACATGTAATAAAAGGAAGGGCGGGGTGTCCATTTCGGAATTCCGGGTTCATTGCCATCACTAAATAAACCATGATCATTTCCATTCTCCCAGCCATTGAGCAGGTCCCAGCGCAGGGCCATGCCATACTGATTCACCAGCGACTCACTCATCACTGCGAGTGCAAATAAACCACTCACATTGGATACCTGTTGCTTGGAATCCTTCGCCCACATATTCCATTCCGTTAGTGCAACCGGTAATACAGGCGCACCATAGGTTTGCATTTCTTTTTTGATAAACTGCATCATTTTCGCAGGTACGGTCAAACCTGCATTCATCACCACGGAAGCTGTAGAGTTCTCATTATAGGGCGTGAAATAATTGTGCACGATGTAAAAATCCGCGGCACCTTTTAGATTTTTTAATACCCCTTCATTCCAGGTTTTAGTGGTATTGGTCATCCAGGCTTCTGTTGGTGCATCGTAAATGGTTGCTCCAATAAATATCTCCTGCCCGATTTCAGCAGCTGCTTTTTTCATCGAGTCCACAAATACCTGCATATGTTGCGCATACAATTCACCGGTCACATATTCCGGTTGTCCATCTTTGTTTTTGGTTACATCAATCCGGTAACCGGCTTCCCAATCGCCATAGGTTTCATTGCCGATCTCCCAGTACTTTGTTCTGCCTTTATCATAACGCACCCAGTCTGCTGCAAGATGTGCTGCTGCTGCTACAGGGTCTGCACTGGTTCCATATCTCGCATATCCATAGTTGACAGTTAATACGCCAATGCTCCCAGTTTGTTTCAGTACTTCATAATACTGATCTACTGAGGCAGTCCAGCTTTCATTGATCTTGCCATACCAGTAACCAGCTTCTTTGATCACGCCATCTTTATCCATCAGGTGTGAAGGTGCATCGGCAGGTGGTTGTCCAGGTTGCGCATTCCAGAAATACATATCACTTAAACTTCCTGCAGGGAATCGGATGAATTCTGGTTTTAGTACTTTGATATGCTGCATGAACAGCGGTTCCCCCACCATATTCGTCATCCAGGTATTGGCATTATGTCCCCATACCGTTGGAGGAATTTTGGTGATGATCTTACTGGCATCAATGGTTACAGTTACGGTAGCCGAAGCCTGCGCAGGAGTCACTTCCGTATAAGACGGAGCAGTAAAACTTCTCGGCTTCCAGTGTTTTTCAAAAAAACCAATGGTTGCTGCCAATGGCGGATCAGCTACCGGTACTACAGGTGTTACAACAGGACCACCGGGGCCTGGACCGGGCTCAGGCTCCGGATCAGGTTTTTTGGTTTTGCTGCAACCTAATACAATCCCCGCGACTAACAGT
>JAGKTB010000246.1:0-5417 GCA_018993145.1 Flavihumibacter sp. | reverse complement strand
GCCGGCAACTTTTGTTTTCCAACCGCCCTGGGAGCCGTACATGGAGGTGAGCCAGAAAATCGAATCTTCTACCGGATCAGGTGCAATCATGTTGTAATCGCCCCACCGTGATGAAAAGGTTCCGTAACCGGATCCGGTAACGATGGATGATTCATCTGCCGGCAGAGTGCCGGGAGCATCATTCTGATTTCTTCCGGTTACCCGAATAGAAGGCCAGAGTGTGCTGGAAGATGCATTGTAAACAGCAGCAATTTGTCCCAATGCATTTATGTTCATGGATGGGTAAAAACGATGAGTGGCATCAGGAGAATAAGTGCCCTCCTGGTGAAGGGTCCAGTTTGATCCGGATCGTCTGAGTTCATGCCAGCGAATGCCAGCCACACCCGGACTGCCAGCGTTTACCGTATGATAGATCAGAATGGATTCATGGGTTGGGAAACGCCGGTAAATGGGTTTATCCATCACGAAATTGGTGGTGGCCATAAGGCGATTGTTATTGCCGGGAGTGGTAATACAAGCCTGGAAATATCCTCCATCCTCGCAAATGGTGGTATTAAAGGGGGCAGTTAAAATAGAGCCTGCATTCGTTAACCGGCTGTTTGCTACGTTGTTGAAATCTACCTGAAAGGATAGCAGGCCAATACTGTCGACATCTGATTGGGTAGTGCGGGCATCATCATTCCGGTAAGCAAATAAACCAGGGCTACCGGCATCCGGCATTTCTGCGCCGAATGCATTCACTGGCGCGATGCCATCATATTTATTCACATCCGCGAGACGAACCCGTTGCATCTGGATATTGGTTTCCCCATTCAGCATCTGGTTTTTATTGAATGCAAAAAGGGAGTTCCCTGCAAATGTGTTCTCGGGCAAACTGAAATCCCGGGAGGTTGCATACCAGGCATCCGGCCAAACCGAAATCTTGGGGTAATCCGGAAAGAAACTGGCGTCGGTAAATTTGTAAATATTCCAGGCCCCCAGCGGGTCGGGGGTTTGAGATACGTAAAAAATCAGGGTGTTGATATCGCCGCTTCCAACGGGGGTGCCGAATTCCATCATCACAAATCGGTTGGCGTACTGATCGTACAAACAAATACCATCCCCCGCACCGCTGTACCCTGAGGCTTGAGTAAGGTTATCAAGATAAACCGGCTCGGTCAATTGGGCTCCAGTTTTACTAAACACCTGAAAATAGGCGCCTGAGGGGCCGTTCACCATCTGGATAATATGGTTGGGGCCTACACAAAGTGTTGGATCAGCTGGGGTAAGTTCTGCGGCTGACATGCCTTCACTGTTTACACTGATTTCCGGCGACAATATGATGGAGGAGGAAAGCGGTTGGGGTTGCCTTCCAGGTTGCCCGAATCTCAAAGGGTCTTCCTTGAGGTAGAGCGCGCTAGGGTCTTTGGGAGGTCGGGGACCTTTGCGTTTACCCCGGTTCCAGAGTAGTCCGTGCCGGTCACGAACAACCGTATTTTGCTTGCCGGGAGGGATGACCAGGTTGCGGATGGTAGGTGTATTTCCGATCTTCTGGCCCATGCCCGATCTGATCACGGGTTGCTGCGCCTGAAGGGAAGCAAATAAACCCTGAATACAACAAATGATAATAAATAAATTCTTGAGCATGAACAGCTTTTCCCTTGGCCGAAATACAAATATAACTTACAGAAGCCAAGGATTGAAAAAACATATATCTTGCTGCCACTAAAAACTGCTGTTCATGCATCGATTCCAGGGTCTCATTGGTATCGTTCTCATTTTAGGGATCGCTTATTTATTCTCCAATAACAAAAAGAAGATCAATTTACGGGTGGTAGGCAGCGGAATTGCCTTGCAATTACTGATTGCCATCCTGGTATTGAAAGTGCCGGCTGTTACCCGGTTTTTTCAGTTATTGGGGAAAGGCATGGAAAAGATAGAAATATTTGCGAGGAAGGGGGCATCCTTCGTATATGGCGGAATTGCTACCTATCAGCCTGATGGTACAGTTGGAAATTATGTGGCAGGCGGATTTGTTTTTGCCTTTAATGTTACGGCCACAATTATCCTGGTTTGTGCGCTGGTGGCCGTTTTTTATCATTTTGGGATCATGCAGCGCATTGTTGCTGTGATTGCCCAAGCCATGGATTTTGTGATGCGGGTAAGTGGTGCGGAAGCATTGAGTAATGTGGCTTCTGCATTTGTTGGACAGGTAGAGGCACAGGTAATGATCCGCCCGTATTTACAAACCATGACCCGAAGTGAACTGCTGGCCAGTATGAGTGGAAGCCTGGCCTGTATTGCGGGTGGGATTCTGGTTGTTTATGCCAACATGGGGGCCCAGGCCGGATTAGATCTAGCTCCCAAATTGATTATGGCAAGCCTGATGGCAGCTCCCGGCGCACTCGTGATCTCTAAAATTGTTTTCCCCGAAACCGAAGAAAGCCAGACCATGGGTAGGGTGAAACTGGAAGTAAAAAGCCATTATACCAACGTGGTAGATGCTATTTCGCATGGTGCAGGTGATGGATTCAAAATTGCCATGAATGTTATTGCCATGCTGATCGGTTTTATCGCTGTAATTGCCTGCATTGATTGGGTACTGATCAAAATCGGACATATTTTCAACCCGGAGTTTGAACTCAGCCTGAATTATATTTTCGGAAAGATTTTCTATCCTTTCGCATGGGCCATGGGAGTACCCCTGGATGATGTTGACAATGTAGCCACCTTACTCGGACAAAAACTTACCATCAATGAGTTCGTGGCTTTTCAGAACCTGACCAACCAGTCTGTGCCAGTTGTATCTGATAAAGGATTGCTAATCGTAAGTATAGCAATTTGTGGTTTTGCTAATTTCAGTTCAGTTGGCATGCAGATCGGTGGTATCGGAGAAATTGCTCCAGGAAGAAGAAGTGATCTGGCAAGGTTGGGATTAAAAGCCCTGCTCTGCGGAACCCTCGCCTCTTACCTGAGTGCTACCATTGCCGGCATCCTAATGTAAACCTTACTGGTTCCGGATTACTTTAAACCGAAAATTAAAGGGCAGGGTACGATTGCTGCTCAGATCACGCATATTCCCGTTTGCAGTTCCTTCAATGTATTCTCCCACCTTTCCGAACTGGGTGATTTTAACCAGCCAGGTACCTGCACTGGTAAGCTGTGTTTTATTCTGGCTGAACTTTAATGTAGTTACAGGGTATTCACCGGGGTTTTCATTACCTGAAAAGCTCAGGCTAAAAGCAACAGTAGTTGGGTCATTTGCTTTGTAACAATTGATCACATAGGTTCTCTCACCATTCGCTTTAGCCTGAACCAGTGAATCAGTTGGAGCTTGTAAGAGATAATTGGTTCCATTCAGCGTATAGCTGATATACTGCATGTTTCTTTTATTACAGGTGCTCAGTAACCCGAGGTCAACAGATCCTGTAGAAACTTCCATCATGATTGAATTACTTTCCTGGTTGCCCTCTTCATCTACTGCTGTTATTTTCGCATAGGTATTGGTGTTATAGCAGCGATTCAGGTTCAATTGAAAATTACCGTTGTTGATACTTGCTTTGTATTGCTGACCATCAATTATCACATTCACCCAGCCCTTGTAAACCGGAGCACCTTTGCAGTTTTGAACTTTTCCTGAAAGTACCAGGTTGTTTCTGCCAGTAGCACCGGCCTTGATGGTGCCGAGCCAGTTGTTGGAAGAACCGGTATTGATTTGCTGGCTTGTAAGCACTTCATTGCAGGAATTAATGATGCGGATTTCCATTGCCTGGTTGCTCGGTGCATTCATTAAAAGATCTCCTTTATTGTTTGTGTGAACAGGGCTGCCAAGCAGTTGTTTTCCATCTGCCGTATACAATTGAATTCGGGCAAAAGAAAATGCCTCACCGGTAATATCGGTAACAGTAGCCTTAAGCGGCGCAGCAGGAAGTGCTGTACCTACAGCCCATGTTGAAAAATGGGGAACCTGGGCGATATAAAAATTTCCATCGCGGCGGGCTTTTCCTTCTTCTTTCCACTCGGTGCTGATGGGGTCATAGGACCAGAGAGAAACTGCTCCTGGCAGATTCATCTGCCTGGTTGCGGGAATAGGGAAACGCACCGTTGCAGCTTTACCTGTTTTCAACTGAAGTTGTTGACCTGCGTCACCGGTTAATTCGGTTACCACAGCGCTTATAAATTGGATGGATACTGCTTTATTTTGTAAGTCTCTTCCCTTGGACCCAGGAATTACTCCATAAAAGGTTGGGTCATCTGAATCTTTACTGAAGGCGTTTACCTGTACGGTTCCTGCATACTGCTGCCCATTGGCTGCTTCTGCCATGGCATCCGGACCAAACTCAATCCCTGACCCGGATGGCAAGGTATAGGATCCACCACTGGCTGCTGCAAAACGTACACCGCTGTTCAAAGGCTCCAATTGCATCCGTACATAATGTTCTGTTTCCGGCATCACCTCAAACCCTTTGTACTCTCGGAAAAAACCGTTTACCAAAACCTCTACCAATCCGCTGTTGGGTTTTACCCGAATGGATGAAAACCGATAATTTCCATTGATATCGGTGGTGGTTACATGATTTCCGGAACGTACCACTGCGCTAGCTACCGGGGCAGTCTGCTGATCCGTAATCCTTCCCTGAAGGGAAATGGTAACCAGTTCCGTTTCTGAGGATTTGCCTACAGGCAGGAGATCGGCCTGTTGATCGGGCTTTGTACAGGCATTTAGTAGGACAGTGCAAAAAAGCACAATCCAGCCTTTACGGATAATTGGATTTGACATAGGGTATGAATCTTAATCTTGAACGACCTTAAACTTCAAATAGTATGCCGTAGACGCCAGTTTCCTGCCATTCGTCGAATAAATTCTGTGGTCATTGACCCGGATCAATAAAAGCTAAGAGGTCCCCCTTATGGAAGACCTCTTATTATTCCTGGTATCTGAATTTTATCAGATATGAGCTTCGATTTTCTTTACAAAATTGGACTTTGGTTGAGCTCCAACCAGCTTGTCAACCACCTGGCCGTTCTTAACGAACAGGATTGCCGGAATGGACGTGATACCATAATTAATGGAAAGCTGCGGGTTATTGTCCACATTTACTTTTCCGATCTTAACCTTTCCATCGTACTCTTTGGAAAGTTCTTCGATAACCGGACCAATAGCGCGGCAGGGGCCACACCATTCTGCCCAAAAGTCAATAACACTTAATTTATCAGACTCCAGTACTTCAGTCTGGAAATTGGAATCGGTGAATTCTAAAGCCATGATTCTGTATTTTATGATGTTTATTTGATAACTCTTTAAACGCAAAAATAGTTCCGTTGGTTGAAAGGGGCTGTTATGACATAGCCAATTGTTAAGTACTGTTAAGTTGTGTCAATTTTTACCTCGATTTCAGGTCTGCCCTGGATCCAACCCGCCAATTCGTCATTCATAT
>JAGKTB010000245.1:0-3150 GCA_018993145.1 Flavihumibacter sp. | reverse complement strand
CAATAATAAATACCGCTTTTCTTGTTTTTTTCTGTGCTACTAAACTTAGTGTCAACAAGAAACTGCAACCAATCAGAACTAATTTTTTCATGTACGTTGAGTTATGAAAGATGATTATTCCCATCCGAATATTTGCTTCAAGTTAGGATTCAATACGGTTTGAGTATATGGAACCGGACGATAATAATATTTTGGACTGATAAAAGTACGGGGCGTTGTTTCTGTTACAAGCGTACCACCAGCAGCTCCATTTCGCAAGAAAACGGTTACGTTTTCCCCAAAACTGCCGGCTTTGTAGTAGATCAGTTTTTCACCCAGTGCATTGCTTTCCTTCAGATTTTCAGCTGGAATGCTTTCATCTTTCCCTATCAGAATAATATCCTCGTTGCCATCTCCGGTCAGATCGTATTTACCAAGTCCGGGGAAATACATGCCTTCCGGAATTTTCTCCAGCAAGTGCCCGGCCTGCCAGCGCATCAGATCATCATATCGATAGCCTTCCAATGCCATCTCTATCCGGCGCTCTCTCCTGATTTCAAGCAGTACGCCCTTCATTGATCCTGAAACATTCGGATACTGTGTTTCTAGTACCGGATCCGGGATCGCATTGGCAACTGCCTGAAGCAATGCAGGCATCTGAACCCTGTTTCTGATCAGGTTTACAGAACGATCCAGGTCATTCTGCGTCAGTGTACCCAGTTCCGCTTTTGCCTCAGCGTAGTTTAGTAAAACTTCTGCATACCTGTAAACCGGGAAGTCAATACTATTCAGTACCACATTATCGGTTGTACTGTTGATATATCCTTTCAGTTGATGGTATCCCGTAAAATTTTTGTTGAGTCGTTGTATATAGGGCTTTGTTTCCGGGTTACGAATAAAGCCCGGATAGGCGAGGGTCTGCTTCATCCTGGGATCTCTGTCCTGGAATTCCTGTACAAAACCGAATTGCTGATAACCAGCTTTTTCTGTGAAGCGACTACCATCCTTCATCAGATATGCCTGTATCAAAGAACGGGAGGGAGATTGTTCATAGTCGCCAAATACAGTAAAGTTGACATTGCTGCCGGGCGCGCCAGGTTTTGTAGCATCGTATGGATTGGCGAGGATTACTTCTTTGTTGCCTAACAGATCAGCAGATTCAAATAAAGCCTTATAATCCTGTTCCGGTTTGCCGGTATTGTGGAGCAGAAATTTTCCGGATTGCATAATATCAAGGCTGACTTCTGCTGCTTTTGTGAGCCAGCTGGATGCGGTGGATTGCAGGTTTAACTCCGGATGATACGTTCTATAGGTTCCCTCATACAAGGCCACTCTTGAAAAATAGGCTTTAACAGCCCAGACATTGGGGGTTCCGCCAGGTACTGATTCTCGAACATTGGCTGCTGCAAAATTCAAATCAGCCAATACACTATCCATCACTTCTGCCCTGGGGGTACGGGCTTTGTAAAGGGAGGCACTGTCACCCGGATTGATAGTAGTCGAATACCAGGGCACATCGGAATACCGCTTTACCATTCCCATATAAAACTGGGCACGGTAATATCGAGCCAGTCCGGCATAGTGATTTTTCACATCCTCGCTTACCGCGGCTTTCTGGTAATTTTCAAGGAAATAATTAATGTTTCGTAGCCTTGCCCAGCTCCAGCCTCCCGTAATGGTTTGAGAACTGGGACTTCCTGTCATAAGAGTCTTTACTTCTACTGCACCTGTAGTGGCAGTATTATCACTGTTCTGATCATTCAGGTATTCTCCGGTGCCCGGCATGCTTAAAAGTCCATTTACATACAGCGCTAAATCCTGTTCTGATTTGAAAAACAAATCCGGTGCAATACTTGTCTGGGGGTACCTGTCCAGAAATTCTTTTTTACAGGCAGCCAGGCTAAGCAGAACAAGTGTAACTATTGATAAGAGTAGTTGTTTCATACTGTTTTTTTTGAAATCTTAAAAATCGAGATTGATTCCAACAGCGTATTTTCTTTGGTAAGGATAGGCCCATCCATAACCATCTGTAATGGATTCCGGATCAAGGTATTTTTTGATGGATGAAAACTCAAACAGATTCTCACCGGTAATGAAAATTCTCAAGCGGTTGATATGATAGCGTTTCAACAGCGCATTGGGAATGGTGTAACCCATCGTAATATTTTTTACTCTTAAATAAGCTGCATTGAGGAGGTATTTGGTTTGAGAGATATCCAATCCTGATCCATAATTATTATCAGCCAACCAGGACTGCAGCACAGGAAAATATCCATTTGGATTCGCGTCTGCCAGTCCGGCTGCGATATAGGAAGAAGAATGCCTTTCCCGATCTTCTCCGGATTCTGAAGCACCTCTGTAGAAATCCAGGTTCCAGGGATAAATATTGGCATAGGGTTGCTGATAGGGCCCCCAGAATAAATAATGACGGGGATAATAATCCATTTTAGCTACACCCTGGAGGAACATACTCATATCAAATCCTTTGTAGCGAAGATCAAAGGTTGCACCATAGTTGAAGGTGGGGGTATTGTTTTTATCCAGTCTCACCGCATCATCCGCATTGATCTTATTGTCTCCGTTCACATCTCTGATCTTCATATCTCCCGGTAACAGCTGACCGGTTACGCCACTATAGTCAACCGTGTTTTTATTAATGTCCTCGACATCGCGGAATACTCCGTCGTACTGGAAGGCCAGAAAGGCTCCGATCTGCTTACCTTCCATCCGCTGATAATCCGGAATACCCGGAGTTTCAGACATGAACACAACTTTGTTTTTCGCATAACCACCATTGATACCGGCACGGATAACCAGATCTTTGCCTGCTCTTGCGTTGTAATTCAAAGCAAATTCAAAGCCCCTGTTGTCTACTTCACCCAGATTCTGAGGTGGCAAACGATCCGCAATACCAGATGAACCCGGCGTAACACCCGTATTGGGTATCAGGATTTTTGTCCGGTTATTGTAGAAGTATTCCAATGTCAGATCAAAGCGGTTGTCCAAAAAGCTCGCATCCATACCGATATTATAGTTCTGCGCACGTTCCCAGGTAAAGAAGGGGTTGGGCAGCAACCGCTCGAACAGCGTATTCTGTACCTGACCATTGATTGGGTATTGTCCGCTACCATAAATGGATAGATAAGCAAACTCCTGTAATACACCATTGTA
>JAGKTB010000244.1:0-8949 GCA_018993145.1 Flavihumibacter sp. | reverse complement strand
GCTTCATCCCCCAATGGTGATCATACTTCGGTTATGGATGGTCGTTGCTTCTATGTTTTCAAAATCGGTAGTGAATTGTCCGCCTAATTCTTTGTGCTTGGCCTTAATCGTTTGCTGAATCAAGGGCAGTATATCTTCTCCCATCCGTAATGGTTGCAACAGGTCAGTTTCTGACGCAGAAAACAAACAGTTCTTCATCTTGCCATCTGCAGTCAGCCGGATGCGATTGCAGGTGCCGCAGAAATTATTACTCATGGTGCTGATCACCGCAAAGGTTCCTTTATGCCCCGGCACCTGGTATTTTTTAGCCGTATCATTGGGTTCTGCTGCCAGTGGAAGGATATCATATTTAGTGCCCGCGAGTTCCAGCATTTCCTGCCAGGTAACTACTTTGTTGCTGGTCCACCTGTTACCACTGAAGGGCATGAATTCAATAAAACGTACATGCACCGGATCCACCTTGGTCCACTCAATAAAATCAAGTATCTCTGCTTCGTTCATCCCCTTCATCACCACCATGTTTACTTTCACATGAAAGCCTTCCCGCAGCAGGAGATGAATATTGTCATAGACCCGCTGAAACTGATCCCTTCGGGTCATCAGGAGGAATTTATCCCGGTCCAGCGTATCCAGGCTGATATTCAAAGAACGAATCCTGTTCTCTTTCAGCAGTTCAATGAATTCATGAATCCTGCTACCATTGGTAGTGATAGTAAGGTTCACCGGTAATTGCGCCAATAGCTTAATAATCTTTGCCGCATCTTTTCTTACCAGGGGCTCACCACCAGTCAGCCTGATTTTATTCACGCCCTGCTCAACAAAGAGTTTGGCGATGTTATAAATCTCGTCCGCCTGCATCAATTTACTGGCCGGCGCAAAATCATAGTCTTCTTCCGGCATGCAGTAGAAGCACCTGAAATTGCAGTTGTCCGTCAACGATATCCTCAGGTAGTTGTGAACGCGGTTATATGTATCAATCAGTTGGCCTTCCATTTAATCTTGTTTCAGTAAGGTTTGGTAATCGGATGGGGTATCAATATCAATGCTCCCTTCCGGGAAGGGTATCGTAGCTACTTCCTCCGCATATTGTTTGATCAGTTTCCTGGCACCGGTATCTCCTTTGATCTCGAGCAAGGCCGGAAATAGTTTGTTGCTGAAGAAGGCAGGAGTGCCGGACTGCTCTCCATAACTACTTGCCACAATGGGCTTCAAACTTACTTCGCTTGTTTTGATCAACTGCAACAACAAATCGGGTGATACATAGGGTTGATCACATACCATGAAGATCACACCCTCCGTTTCAGGAGCCACCTGCTGTGCTTTTTGTAAGCCGCAACGCAGAGAAGAGCCCATGCCTTCTTCCCATTGCTCATTCAGCACGATCACCACTTCTTTATCTGTTAACTCCTGCTTCATCATTTCATTCCTGGCGCCAAGCACCACTACAACCGGCCGCAGGCCTGTTGCTACTGCTGTATCCACTGCCTGCACCAGGAGCGATTTCCCTTTGTAAGGTAACAATTGCTTGGCTTCTCCCAGTCTGCTAGATTGACCAGCGGCAAGGATAACTATCGCGCAGTGAAGGGTATGGTGGTTGTGCGGCTTCACTGGATATGTTTTTCACTGATCCGGGTAGCTTCCCTGGAATGGATGGTATCTTCCTTGGTACGAAGGGATTTTCCCCCCGTGCCTGTTTTTACTGCCCGGATTTCCGCCAGGATAGAAAGTGCAATTTCTTCTGCAGTTTCAGCACCAATTTCCAATCCAACCGGACCATAAATCCTGGATAGCTGTTCTTCTGTTAAGGTGATACCCTCCTCTTTCAAATCTCCCAGCATGCGGTCGAGTTTTTTCTTTGGTCCCAACAGCCCGATATAAGCAACCGGAGTATGCACCAATGCCTTCAGCATTGCCAGGTCGTAATTGTAATTATGGGTCATCAGCACAAAGACCGTTTGTTCATCAATCACCAATTGCTCCAACACTTTTTCCGGTTTGCTCACCAGTATCTGGCAGGCACTTGCAAATCGTTCCCGCTTCGCGTGTGTAGGCCTTCCATCTATGACAGAAGGTTCCCAGCCCAGTGTATTGGCCATTTCTACCAGGGGAATCACATCATTGCCGGCACCAATAATCATGAGTGCCAGGGCAGGTTCGATGTATTCGATAAAAGCAGTTATCGCAAAATCGGCCGACCGGTAATTTCGAAAAGCAGATTGCTTCTGATCGAAACAGGTAGTAACATCTTCCAACACTACCTGTTTCAATACCGCGTCTGTCATATCACCACTGACTGTGCCATCCGCTTCCACCAATAAACAGGTACCTGGCTGTGCGCCTTTTTTATCTTCCAAGGAGAACAAGGTCACCAGCACATAGGGCTGGCGTTTACCAACTACTTTTTTCAACAATTCAACCGGATGATTGGCCCTTGCATGATCAATTGGTTCCATCAGTACCTGGATCACCCCCGCGCATCCCAACTGCACACCAATGGAAGCATCTTCTTCATCACTGGTATCATAGGTAACCAATCTGGATTGCTGTTGATTCAGTACCGACAAGGCTTTCCGCAATGCATCACCTTCCAGGCAACCGCCACTGATTGCACCTGTCATCTGTCCTTCATCCGTCACCAACATTCTTGCGCCCGGTCTTCTGTAAGAGGATCCCTCCAGGTGTACCACGGTCACCAGGGCAGATTTCTTGCCTTCCTGTTCAGCCTGCTCATATGCCTGTATGATCGCTTTTATTTCCTTCATGCCTTCTCCATATATTTTTCAGGGTTTTGCTCAAACTTCACCTTGCATCCATCACAGCAGAAATACACTTTTTCTCCATTGTAGTCAATTACGTGTTTGGGACTATTCACATCCACCGGAACGCCGCAAACTGGATTGATATAAAACTTGGGTTTG
Organism: Flavihumibacter sp.; assembly: GCA_018993145.1. Taxonomy (GTDB): domain Bacteria; phylum Bacteroidota; class Bacteroidia; order Chitinophagales; family Chitinophagaceae; genus Flavihumibacter. The sequence goes on along the minus strand of JAGKTB010000244.1, from coordinate 6,031 downwards.
CCTGCTTCTTCTCTTGTGGTATCAAACATCGTGAAGGAAGAACTTTCAGGCGCCTGGCTCTTCACCTGGATGATCTCTGCCAGAATACTGATGGCCACTTCTTCCGGGCTCTTGGCATTGATATCAATTCCTGCTGGCGATTTGATAGTCGCCACCCGGGAAGGATCCACACCGGCATCCTTCAGGTAGTCCATCAGCTTATCACCTTTTTTCCTGCTCGATACAAACCCAAGATAAGCGGATGTTTTACCAATTGCTTCCTGCAAAGCGATCTCATCATTATCTCCCTGGGTGGCCACCACAATACTGCTTGCAGGCGTGGTATTCACCTGTTTCAAACTGTATTGCGTGATCAGCTCATCCACTTTGTCAAAGGTATCGGGCTTGACATCAGGCGCTACTGCCGTTACCCGAAATCCGCTTGCCTTGGCCAGCTTTACCAATGCCTTGGCAATGGCTGTTTTTCCCATCACGACCAGGTGGGGTGGCGGCAGCACCGGTTCGATGAACACTTCCACCAGTCCTTCACTCTGACAAGTCATTTTATATTCCATAACGCCTTCCTGTTGAGATTGGTTGAGGGCTTTCCCAATTCGCACGAGCCGGGCCCTGCCTGTTTTCATCGCATCTTCTGCTTCCTTGATGATGATGGCACGCACACAGCCTCCTCCTACCCAACCAATGATTTCACCAAATTTATTGATTATGGCCTTATCACCTGTTTTGCCACTACTGGGTGCTTCCCTCCTCACCACCAGTGCGATGGCGAAGGGCTCATTCTTTTTCCTCAGTTCCTGTCCTTTTTCTAAAAAAACCTCAAGCATCTTGTAAAATAGTTTCGAGTTCCAGTAAACTTTCCAGGTTGTGCGCCGATCTGAATGCATCAATAGCAGGCAGTGCGGCACTCATGCCTTTTGCGATCGGAGCGTATCCTTTCATTCCTTTTAAAGGGTTCAGCCAGATCAGTTTCCTGGCCTTCCCCTTCATGTATTTCAATTCCTTTTGCAGTTCTTCCGGAGTGCCGGTATCCAGTCCATCACTTAGGATCAGCACGATGGGTGAACCATTCAGCAGCAACTTGCCATAACGCTCGTTGAACTTAGCCAGGCAACTGCCTATTCTCGTGCCACCCGACCAATGTTCAGCCTGGTCGGATACAGTTTGCAGGATCTGGTCAATCCGGTTCAATTGCAATGCCTTTGTCACTCGTAGCAATTGAGTACTGAACAGGAAGGCTTCCAGTTGCCTGAACTGTTCTTTCAGAGCGCAAATGAAACGCAGCAGGTAGAAACTGTATTTATCCATCGAGCCGCTTACATCAAGCAGCACAATCAATCGCTGTTTTTTTGGCTTTTGCGATTTCCTGTACAGTTCTATCGGCTCTCCTCCATAACTGATGCTGTGCCGGATGGTTCTCCGCAGGTTGATCCTCCCTTTTTTCGTGGAGCTTTTCATGCGCCTCCTCATCCTAACGGCCATTTCCCGAAAGAGTTTTCGGGCGATTGCTTCCAGTTGCGCTGCATCTGTTTCTTTCACCTGCGCCAGGTCTGTTTTCTTCAGGCGTTCTTTTTCATTGGCCCCACTCACATTTTTCGCATCGGTTTCCTGTTCCTGCTTATCTCCTCTCCCCAACATCACGAGGGTGGCATTGGCCTTTTTTTCTACGAGTCCCTGTACGGTAGCTTTGCCCTTTCTTTCCTGCAGATCAATGGGATTGGTATCCCAATACAACAGGAAGATTTTTTCAAATGCTTTCCCTTCTTCCGGCGATTTGCAAAAAATACTTTTCAATGCATCCTTGAACTGTTCGCGATTGATTAATAATCCGAGGTCAGCAGCCAGCAAGGCATCCTTTGTTTCCGGCAGTCCTACATTTAATCCATGGCTTCGGGCAAAATGGACCAATGCTACAATGCTTTCTGTTAAACTGCTGGTTTGGTAGGCCTGTTGTTTCATACCATTCCTGCTGCTTTAACCTGGTTGATATCATCGGTCGATTTCAGGATGGCACCCAGGGTTTGATCAAAAGCCTGTTGATTCAATTCCCGGTAACCCAGTGTCATCAGGGATTGCGCCCAGTCGATGGTTTCTGATACCCCCGGTATTTTCGCCAGTTTTTGCTGACGGAAGGCCTGCACTGTTTTCACCACCTGCTCCAGCAGGCTGGCCTCAATACCAGGCAGGTGCTTTTGTACGATCAGCATTTCCAATGCCAGATCGGGGTAATCAATCCAGTGATAGAGGCATCTTCTTTTCAGCGCATCGCTTAACTCACGGGTACGGTTAGACGTTAATATCACATAGGGTTTATGTTTTGCCTTGATCGTTCCCATTTCCGGAATACTGATCTGAAAAGCGGATAACAATTCCAGCAGAAAGGCTTCAAACTCTTCATCCGATCTGTCCAGTTCATCAATCAGCAATACCGGCGATTGATACAATTCGGTTATGGATTCCAGTAAGGGTCTTTTTAACAGGTATTCATGACTGAAGATATGTTTCTCTTTTTCCTCGATGGAAAGTGCAGTGCCTTCCTGGAGTTTGATTCCGAGTAACTGTTTCTGGTAGTTCCATTCATAGACCGCGGCATTGATATCAAGCCCTTCATAACATTGCAAGCGGATCAGCTTGGTATCAAGGATCTTTGCCAGAGCATGAGCTACTTCTGTTTTACCCACACCAGGCGGACCTTCCAGCAGCAAGGGCTTCTGCAGTTTCAGCATCAGGAAAAGCGAAGTGGCAAATGCATCATCTGCTACATAGTTCATCCTGTCGAGCGCATCAATGATTTCCTGTTGGGATTGGATCGTATGCACATTGTTATTTTTTACCTCCAAAGAATCCCTTGATCATACCGCCCACCATGGAACCCGCACTTAGTGTATTGTCCACCTGCTCGCCAGCCAACTGCTTTTTGAAGTTGTTGACAAACTGGTCGAATACCTGGTTGGATACATCATTGATCAGCCTTGAACCGAACTGTGCCATCATACCGGTTACATTCACTTCCATGGTAACATTCACATCAGTACCACCATCCTTTTCAGAAAGCTGGCCATCCATTTTCATATCCGCGCCACCTTTTCCCTTGCTGTCGGTACCGGTACCTTTGAGCGACATTTTTTTGGTGGCTGCATCTCTTTCCAGGAAAGTGATGAGTCCGTCGTACTTGGCCTTAACCGGACCAAATTTCAGCTCCACTTCCCCCTTGTAATTGTCGTTGTCGATTTGCTCTGTCAACGAGGCCCCCGGCACACAGGTAACTACCTGCGTGGGATTGGTCAGGTTATTCCATACAGCATCTATGGGATGATCTACATGGAATGATTTGGTTATCGTTGTTGTCATTGTACTATGTTTAAATCTGTTAGAAAGAAAGCTGGGCCCAGGCCCAGCTTAAATAGCTCCCTTTTCCTTCAATGCTTTCCACACTTTGAAAGGTGTGATTGGAATATCGAGGTGCGTAATACCATAGGGACTCAAGGCATCCACAATCGCATTGGCAATAGCAGGAGGTGCACCAACGGTGGGTGATTCACCCACACCTTTTGCTCCAATCGGATGGTGCGGAGAAGGAGTAACCGTATGACCGGTTTCCCACTTGGGAGATTCAACTGCAGTTGGCACCAGGTAATCCATAAAAGTTCCATTCAGGATATTGCCTGCTTCATCATAGATCAGTTCCTCATACATCGCAGGCGCAATGCCCTGTGTTAAACCACCGTGAACTTGTCCCTGTACAATCATCGGGTTGATGATATTACCGCAATCGTCGATGGCCACAAAACGCCTTACATGAATGGCACCGGTTTCCTTATCAATATCCACAACGCAGATATAGGCACCGGAAGGGAAGGTAAGATTTGGTGGATCGTAGTAATGGGTTGCTTCAAAACCTGCTTCCATGCCGGGAGGATGGTTGGTATAGGAAGCGAATACGATCTCCTGGATAGTTTTCGACTTCTCAGGCGCACCCTCTACAAAGAACTTGCCGGGTTCCCATTCCAGGTCGTCCTCACTCACTTCGAGCAGGTACGCTGCAATCTTCCTTGCCTTATCGCGCAACTTACGGGCAGCCACAGCCGCAGCAGCACCAGCAGTTGGCGTGCTTCGGGAAGCATAGGTACCCAATCCATAAGGAGCGGTATCAGTATCCCCTTCTTCGATCGCGATATTTTCAGCAGGGATGCCGAGTTCTTCTGCAATGATCTGTGCATAGGTAGTTTCGTGCCCCTGGCCCTGTGATTTGGTACCAAAACGTGCAATGGCTTTACCGGTTGGGTGTACCCGAATCTCTGCACTGTCGAACATTTTGATACCGAGGATATCAAAGTCTTTAGATGGACCGGCTCCTACTACTTCGGTAAAAGTAGAGAGACCAATACCCATTAGTTCACCACGTTTTCTTTTCTCTGCCTGTTCTGCACGGAGCTGGTGATAGTCCACGGTATCCATGGCTTTCAGCAGGCCCTTGTGGTAATCGCCACTATCATAGATCCATCCGGTGGGTGATTTCCAGGGGAAGTCTTCTTTTTTGATGAAGTTCTGCAAACGCAGTTCTGCAGGATCCTTTCCAATTTCCAAAGCAAACCGATCGGTGATGCGTTCAATGGCATGCACAGCTTCGGTAACGCGGAAGGAGCAACGATAGGCAACACCCCCTGGCGGCTTGTTGGTATATACGGCATCACATTCCATGTAGGTGGCATCGTAATCATAAGAGCCGGTTGCGATGGAGAACATACCCGTCGGGAATTTAGAGGGGTTGGCAGACGCATCTGTATAACCATGATCGGCGAGGACTTTGAAGCGCGTGGCCAGGATCTTACCATCTTTGGTACCGGCCATTTCTGCCGTGATATGATAATCGCGTGCAAAAGAATCCGCCTGCAGGTTTTCACTTCTGTCTTCAATCCACTTCACCGGTTTGCCAACCAGGAAAGAAACTGCAATGGCGATCACATAACCCGGATACACAGGAACCTTACCACCAAAGCCACCACCGATATCGGGAGAGATCACGCGAATCTTTTCTTCGGTGAGCCCTACATGTCCGGCTACCAGGGCGATTACTGTTCTGATTGCATGGGGAGCCTGGGTAGTCATGTACATGGTGAGGTGATTGTTCACCTTATCGTAATCGGCCACACAACCACAGGTTTCAATAGAAGCCACATGGATGCGCGGGATATGCATTTGTTCTTTCACCACCACTTCTGCTTTGGCGAAGACATCATCTGTCTTTTGTTTATCGCCCACTTTCCAGTTCCAGATATGGTTGTCTTTCTTGCCCTCTTTGTCGGTGCGTAAAACAGGAGCATCGGGGTCCAGTGATTTGTAGGGATCGATCACCGGTTTCATGGGTTCATATTCCACCCTTACAGCTTCGCGGCCATCACGTGCGGCATATTTGCTGGTGGCGATCACGGCAGCTACTTCCTGTGCCTGGTACATGACCGTGTCGGTAGGCAACACCATCTGGGTGTCTGACATGAGGGTAGGCATCCAGTGCAGGTTGTATTTTTCGAGATCTCTGCCGGTAACCACAGCTACTACGCCGGGCACTTTCATGGCTTCGTCAATATTGATGTTTTTGATTTTGGCATAGGCATAGGGACTTCTAACGATATCCATATACAGCATACCTGGCAGTTTAACATCATCCACGTATCGACCCTTACCCTGGATGAAGCGGGCATCCTCTTTCCTCTTGAGGGAATGGCCCATACCGCCGATTTCTTTGGAAGTTTTGCATTGTATCATAAAGCAACTAATTGAATCGGTTTTGAATATTATACAAATTCTGGTTCGGTAGAAGGCAATTCCTCTCCGCGGATTTTGGCGCCCGCGTATTGAATGGCTTTCACGATATTGTTGTAGCCGGTACAACGGCAAAGGTTACCCGCAATACCCCAGCGAATCTCATCCTCGGTGGGATTGGGATTGTGAGCCAGCAGTTCAGTAGCGCGCAGAATCATGCCCGGTGTACAGAAGCCGCAATGCAAACCATGGTTCTCTTTGAAACCTTCCT
>JAGKTB010000243.1:0-3924 GCA_018993145.1 Flavihumibacter sp. | reverse complement strand
TTGACTTATTATTCCCCTACTGAATTCTGCAGGGCTTTCTGCTGGCGGAGTAATTCTTTCTCCTGGCGTTTTTTTTCACGGGACAAACGCTTCTGCTGTTTTTTCTGGCGTTTCTGTTCTTTCTTCAGTTTTTTTGAGGCCTTCTTGCTTTTCTTCTGTTGTTTCTTAGCCTTCTTCGCATTCTTCTTAGCGTTTTTCTGGAGTTTGACAAGTTCTTTCTGCTGCTTGATGGCAGCTTTGTCCTGCACCTGCGCAGAAACTGTTCCTGCAAAGGTCAACAACACGAATGACAAAAGCAGCAAGATCCTTTTCATCTGATTCATATCTACGTTTTTCTGATTAACACAATCAACTCCGCTGCCGGATAAAAAAGAGACGCTTTAATCTCTTTTTATAGTTGTTGCTCACCGGATATTTTCGATTCGGTGTAATATTATTGAATATCAGCGCCACCAGCAAAAGTACGAGTGCCCCGCTTAATACCGGAAACAGGATGTAATTATATCCTAACAACTTGATTTTTTCCGACCCGATTACAGCTAATAAAGCAGTTGCACCTCCAGGAGGGTGCAGGGTTTTAGTGAATTGCATCGCAATGATAGAAAGCGACACCGCCAGGGGGGCAGTCAGCCAAATGATTTCAGGAAGCAGCGACTGCACACTAACGCCCACAAATGCAGAAACGAGATGGCCTCCAATTAAATTACGGGGTTGCGCCAACGGACTTTGGATCAAACCAAACACCAGTACACTGGATGCCCCGAATGATCCAATTAAAAACAAACTATCAGAATCTTTAAGTAAAAAACTTTGCCAGAAAGCAATCAGACCAATTCCTATGAAAGAACCCAGGAAGGACCAAAATTTCTCTTCCCGGTTTACTAAGGTTTCTCTGTAATAAATGTATCTGGTGTAGCGAAGTGTTCTTTTGACTCTCTTTTTCAGCATAGACCGGTACCTGTGCTTATTTCATTTTTCTTACGTTGATCGCACTATACCCTTTTGGTCCGCTTACTACTTCAAAGTTTACTTTATCATTTTCTACCAGGCGGGTCTGCATTTCATTCACATGCACGAAAATACTTTCCTGACTTTGTAAATCACGGATAAATCCAAACCCTTTTGCCTCATTCATAAAGGAAATAATGCCAGAACGGATCAAGTCTTCCGGTGAAGGCTCTGCCTGCTTGGGAACCCCAATCTGGATATCTTCCAGGTTTACTTCCACCATGGTAGAAGGATCAGGGGGTGAGCTTACAATGTTGCCATCGGCATCAATATAAGCCATCATATCCTCGAGGGACCTGCCTTTTTTTGCATCATTCTTCCTTTCTTCCTTGCGTTCTTCCTTCTCCTGCTTCTTTTTCGCCCGCTTTTTCTCCATTTCCTTTTTATTAAACGAATCCCTCGACCTAGCCATAAGCGATGTATTTGATGAATTATAAAGGTCGGCTTTTTATCCGCCATCAGCAAAACTTTCATAAACGGCCATACCACCGTCGATGAAAATACTGGTACCTGTTATATAGTCAGAATCGTCGGAAGCCAGGAATACCGCGAGTTTGCCCACATCATCCGGCTCACCAATCCGGTTGTAGGGAATCAGGCTCATGAGCGAATCATAAGCAGCTTTGGTTTCCCAGGCTTCGCGGTTGATGGGGGTGCGAATGGCACCCGGACAAATACTATTCACCCGGATCTGTTTTGGACCATATTCCTGCGCCAGGCTCTGCATCAGCATTTTAATGGCTCCTTTTGAGGCGGCATAGTTTACATGTCCGGCCCAGGGAATCAGTTCATGCACCGAGCTCATGCAGATAATTTTTCCGCAAGCTTTGGACCGCTCAGGCTGATGCCCCCTTCTCAAAAACTCCCGGATCGCTTCCCTGGCACAAAGAAACTGGCCGGTCAGGTTTACGTCTATCACTTTCTGCCACTGCTGTAAAGTCATTTCATGAAACGCAGCATCTTGTTGCAGACCGGCATTATTGACCAAAATATCGAGCGTGCCATACTGTTGAATTATTTCCCCAAACATGGAGAAAACATCCTCTTCCTTACTTACATCTGCTTTAATGGCAATGGCATCAGAACCATTTGTGCGAATGGTGCTTACAATTTCCTCTGCAGCTTCTGCGCCGGAATAATAATTCACAATAACCGCGGCACCGGCTTCGCCAAGGGCAAGCGCGATGGCTTTCCCTATGCCGGAACTGGCCCCGGTAACCAGGGCGATCTGGCCTTTTAATTTTTTCTCACTCATAGGATAAGTTACAAAAAAAATTGCGCCAGCCGGCTTTACCTTTGGCACTGATAACAATAAGATTGCCTACACCAAGAATACATATCATCCGGCAGCTGGAGCCCATTTACGGAAATACAGAGGCCAGCTATATAGCTGACATGATGCTGGAAAAGTTAACCGGACTCCCCAAACAGGAAACCAGAAACCTCCAGGCTGCCAATCTCTCGGATAAACAACAATTGCAATTAGAGGAAATGCTGGTGCAATTACAACAGCACCGGCCGGTTCAGTATGTAATCAACGAAGCCTGGTTCCAGGAAATGCCTTTTTATGTAGATGAGCGGGTGCTCATACCCCGACCAGAAACAGAAGAGTTGGTGGAATGGGTGGTAAAAGATTTCAAAACTGAAACAGCGCCCACGATTTTAGATATTGGATCCGGGAGTGGCTGTATTCCAATCAGCCTGGCTAAAAAACTACCCACTGCGGAAGTGCACAGTTGTGATATCAGCAGTGCAGCCTTATCCGTTGCACAATTGAATGCAGCACATTTGCAGGCGATCGTACAATGGCATGAACTTGATTTTCTGGATGAACGCAACTGGGAGCAATTGCCAGTGCCCACCTGTATCGTCAGTAATCCACCCTACATACCAAAAGCAGGGGCAGCTGAAATGGATGCGCATGTGGTGAAATTTGAACCAGGTATTGCACTTTTTGTACCGGATGAAGATCCCTATCTTTTTTACAAAGCCATTGCAAGTTTTGCGAAATCAAGATGCCAGGCCGGCACCCTGATCTACCTTGAAATACATGAAGCGCTTGCTGCGGGTGTGCAACAAGCGCTTCAGCAAAAAGGTATTCAGACAATTGAGATTCGTAGAGATATGCAGGGGAAGGAGCGTATGATCAAAGCAATCCGATCCTGATTACTGCACCCCATTTTTATCCACCGCCAAAACGGATCGGGCACCTAATTCCCTGGCAACCCGCATCACCGCCACCACATTCTCCACCGGTACATTTTTATCGGCATTGATCACCACGGAAGGCTGGTCGGTTTCTTTTGCCAGGATGGGCTGCAGTTTTGCTTTCAGTTCTTCCAGGCTTACTTTGGAGGTGCCTACATAAAACTGGTTATTCGCGTCAATGGATACCACCACTGTCTGTTTGGCCTTGGTATCACTCTTGGCTTTCGGCTGTGATAGTTTGATCACGTTAGGATTGGCCAGCGTGGATACAATCAGGAAGAAGAGCAACAGAATGAACAGAATGTCATTCAGTGCTCCGGTATGAACTTCGGCATGTCCTCTTAATCGACGTTTTAAATTCATGTTCGCTTATCTGGTAGGTTCCTGAAGGGTATCAATAAAATCGGAGCTGGCAACTTCCATGCGGTTCACGGTTTTATCTACCTGGGCATTTAAAAAACTATGTCCCACATAAGCCAGCAAACCAATGATCAATCCGGTTGCGGAGGTGATCATTTTCACATAAATACCACTGGCAATGGTGCTGAGGGTATATTCACCGGTAGAAGAAATGCCATAGAACAACTGCACCATCCCTACAATGGTACCAAGGAATCCAAACATGGGTGCAATGCCGGAAACCAGCGACAACACAGAAAGATTTTTTTCCAGTTTGTACATTTCCAAGCGCCCTACATTCTCCATGCT
>JAGKTB010000242.1:0-17567 GCA_018993145.1 Flavihumibacter sp. | reverse complement strand
TGATGCGCCGGAGCACTACAAACGGCAGGATAATATCGCGGTATTTACCTCTGACATAGACATCCCGGAGGCAGTCGTCGTCGATACTCCAGATAAAACTGACAAGTTTATTGTGAGATTGGTGGTTCATTGTTGGAAATGAGAGATTTAGAGAAGAGCGAATATACAAAATGGGATGGGGAGATGGAAGGGGGGGATAGTTGTGCCAGTACCTTAGTTATATGAACATCCGAATTACCTTGGTCGGGGGTTAAATAGCAAATATCTGATCCGCCCACTTGACGAACTTGTTATGGGTGGTATAGGCATTATCAAAAAAATACAAATGACTGACGCCAATTAAAACGAGCTCCAATTAATTCCAAGATTACGAGCACAAATGGGACCAATACCTATACGAATCGAAACGGGATGCCTCAATTCTCTTTTGCAATTGTCACAAATACCAGTTTCAACACCAGAAGTAAATGTAAATTGTCCACTTTTTAGATAAGATAAAAAGAACTGAAACTTAGGGTTTACTAAATCAAGTCGCTTAAGTATATATCCATTAATATCAATAGCTTCAATACTACTTCTGTTTTCAATGTAAGATCTCAAATCAGGTATTATTTTGTTTGTTTTAGAGCATTTATAATTAAAAAAAGAAAATTCTATACTTCCCCTAATGGTATTAAATTTTAGTAGTGGAAAATCGGGTAAAACGTTAAAATATTTTGAAACCTCTGCGTCTCCTAGATACTTGTAATTTATTCTTCTTAAACTATAAATAAAAGTGAGCAACCTGCCTCCATATATACCAAGTGCCTTGTTAGCTATATAATGAAGTTGATATAAAATTTCATTTCTATTTGAATTTACTCTATCATATTCCAAACAAAGCTTTCTAGTAAATGACGATGTCATTTTTCTGCAAATATTCAAAGCCTCTAAATCTGTGAAGTTTGAATAAAATTTAGGCAAGTTTTTATAAGATATTTCAGTTTTAATTTTTTCAAATAAATTGCCTTCTAATGGTAATACTTTAACCTTTTCTTTTAGCTCGACACATATGTTTTCTGGTTTATCAAATTGATCACACCCTGGTAAAACAGGATCAGGAATAGGTACATCTAAATTAAGAGGTGATAAGTTCTTGTCAATAAATTCTACATATGTTTTGCAGTTATTTGTTTTATCATAATGTTCACGCCAAATTTTAAATGCACTGTGTATATCAATCAAAATATCTGATTCAACTATAGGCTCTTCACTATCTTTTATAAATAAACCTTTTTGAGCCAAAAAACTTCTTAGAGTATTTAATTCTATTCCATATGCATCACAAATTTTGCTTGCTGTTGGAGTACCATCAAATTTTCTACTCCTAAATTTTTTTATTTCCTTGTTGGCTAAAGAGATACCTTTTTTCTTTTTTTTCCCCCTTTTTTTCTTCTTGCGAAATTCTGACATGCCCTTGGATTAAGGTTTGATAAAAATTTTATTTATTTAACCAATATTGAATATCTAGCGTTGCGCCATTTCCTTTTTTTGGTTGATGAATAATTCTATCATCAGTCGCCATTCTTTGCCTCATGACATTACAACAACCTGGCATATTGCTAAATTTGGGGTCTGGATAGCCACCAACAATTCGATGTAATTGGCCAGAGTTAATGATTTTATAGTCATGTCCTTTATTCTTTGCATCAAGCAAAATTGTATTCAATGCATTTTCAAAATCAATTTTTCTTGGTCTCATTTTTTTCATTTTGATGTGAAGAATGTTTAAGCAGATAAGGAGTTCTGAAAGCTACCTGGTTACCATTTTATAATTCTTCAGCCCTTCTTCATACATACTCTCCATTTGGCTTTGCAGCAATCCCGGCTCCAGCACTTTAATCTTTGGCCCCAGCCCCAGCAACTCTGAGCGCAATTCATAATTATTCACCACGCAAAGCTCCAGGGTGATGTCTCCGTTAGCGGCAGTTTTGATCAGTTTCTGGGAGGCGTGGATTGGTTTGGTTAGCACATAGGGCGCGAGTTCCTGTTTCACTTTGAGTACAATTTTTTCGGGCTCGGCATCTGTGGGCAGCGTTACACCAACCAGGGAGTCGAAATAGGTATCCGGATTCAATAGATCATTCTCATGGAATACCCGCGAGCTGGCTTTTAATTTTTGAATCCGGTCCAGCGCCAGGGTGGTCAAACTATGATGGCCATCTTTCCGGCCTATCACAAACCAGCGATTCCGGTATTCCTTCAATAAATAAGGATGGTAATAATATTCCCGCGCCTCCTTGTGGAAAGGCTGGTACCGGATGTACAAAACCGTCCTGCCCTTGATGGCCTGGAAAATATCATCCAGCCAGCTACTGCCGGAGGTCAATTCTGTATGTTCAAACTGAATAAATGCATGCCTTTTCTCCGAAGTGGTGGCCAGGGTGTTCTCCAGTTTTCCAATTACTGTCTCCAATTCCTGTGTTAACTGAAAGCCATTGATCTGCATTAATACATGCAGGGCATCCCGCAAATAACCTACCTCCTCCTGCTGGAGTGGCAACTGTCGGATGCTGAATTCAGGATTCGAATACCGGTAACAAATGATTCTGCCATCCCGATAAGTCTCAATGGGAGCAGCATATTCTGCTTTCAGGGCTTTCAGGTCCGCATACAAGGTTCTTTGCGATACTCTTTGCGCTCCCAATCCCTCCAGCTTCTCATTCACTTCCTGCAATAAAGAATCGATGGTCCACTTGCGCTGCTTCCTGCGCAGACAAGCATCCAATACCTCAATGCGCCGCTGAAATGATTTGTTCAGGGGCATAGTGATTCGGTTTAGGGGTCAGAACTCACTAAAATAGGTGTGCTTTGTGCAGCCTATCTGCAATGACTCTAAGACCTTGACAATGAATATATTTGTTTAACTGAAAAGGACCAACAATCACGTAATGAATTAGGTGATTCGATTGGTGATTTTCAATATCACCAATTTTCTATCACAGAAACCAACTGTTTTCACCACTAAATCAATCATTTCTACCGGTCATGATTAGGGTATTTTTTGGGCTCCTGTTTGTTTCCTACTTTTCTCTCCATGCGCAGGTCACTGCTCCCGTACCTGCTATTCTGAAAAAAATGGCAGAACAACCTGGGGCCGTGAACAGCCTGTTTCTTCACAACGAACCCTTCTTTAAAGGATTGCCCTATCCCTTCGAGAATGCCGGCTGCAGCTTTGTAAAAACACCGGATGGTCTATTTGCCCTGGTGAATGGAACCGGCAGGATCTATGCGCTGGATACTCTAGCACAACCAGCCCAATGGATACGTATTGACTCCACCTATTTCACCGGTTATAATCTTGGCTGCCTGAATTTCTATGCCGACAGCACCTTATATAGTTATGGTGGCTATGGTTTATGGAATAATAATGGACATCTGCGCTATTATGCATCCAATAAACACGAGTGGGAGATCAGACCCCTGAACAGAGAGGTTCCACATATCTTTCAAACCAAGGATCTGTTTCATCTGGATACAGCCAACGGTTTTTTATACCTACAGGGGATTCATGCTATCAACGATGCGCTGAAAAGTAATAAAGCACTTGAAGCTGAAATTGGCGGAAGAACCTGGCGACTCAACCTGCACTCCGGCAATTGGGAAGTACTAGGAACCAGTAAGGATACAACTTTACTGATGCTTGCTTTCAGTCCCTGGGGGGCACTTACACTTGTGAATGGGAAACCCGGACTGGTTGACTTCACCCATAACCGTTATCTGCATGCGAATGATCGTGGATTGAAGAAATTCAGTCAATATACCAACAGCACCCGTGATAAAAAACTGGTCTTTTTTGCTGATTCCACTTTGTACTTTGGTGACCTTAATCAATATGTTGACTCCATCCAGCTTAGCCTGGCCGATTTTACGGATACAGGAATTGCGATTTATAATCCTCCCATTCAGCAATCAAAATGGGCAGCCTGGATCTGGTGGTTAGTTACTGGATTTGGAGTGCTTGCATTCCTGGCCTGGCCTTGGCTCCGGCGCAAACCTATGCCAATTGTAAGCTCCTCAAAAAGTCTGGATTTGGAAGAACGGGATCGGATGCTGTTGCAGACCTTCCTGGAGGCCGCAAGAAAGGAGAAGCCCTGCGATATTGAAACACTGAATTCCTTACTAGGCGTAGGTAACAAATCACTGGAAGTGCAAAAACGCCAACGCAGTGATGCGTTGAATGCCTTACAGCAGAACCTGAGCATACTGCTGGAAACAGATCAACCATTTATTATCCGCACCCGATCAGAGCAGGATCGAAGAAGCTTTTTCTATGAAATCAATCCTGATCTGTTACCGCTGCTGGAACAATTTATGGCAGGGAAGCAATGATCCTATACGTCTTCCGATTCATCCTGGCTGAATAGTATAGGATCAATACGGATACGGTATTGTTTTCCGGGTACCGCGTGCTCATGCTGCATATCTGTACATTCAAACATATCCAGTACCCGGCCGTCTTTTACTTCAAAAATCATGGCCAAATAATGCGGAGTTGATTCTCCTACAAAGCAATAACCCACCATATCAGGCAGGCAGCCACTGCAGGTTTCATTTGCGCAGGTACCAGGATAGACCAGCAATTGCGTATTGCCTTTCTTTTTAAATATTTGAAAGACAGTCCCCAACATGCTCAGAAATTTTTTACGATGCATGGACTGATAGGTGCGGTGTTCATCCAGGATGAGATCCAAAAATACCAGGTCCATCTGCCGGAAATAGTGCAGGACTTGTTCAAATTGTGTGTAACTGGTTTCGCTCATAGACGCTTAAAATTAGGTGCTACCCCTGCAACCTATTTGCAGAAAAAACCATGGAAGGAGGATCCAGCCATGGTTGTAAAGACAGACACCCACTGCTCATAGAATAAGGCGTCAAAATTTTCAATTAATCAGTTATGATAAAATCAAATCGTTCTAATATCTCTTCTAATTGCTCCACCAGTTCCTTTTCATTCGAACCTCGGAGCAGGTTGGTTACCCTGAGCAAACACTGCAGGTCTTCTTCCAATAACCCGGCTTTTAGAATGGAATATCCAGGTTGTGCATACCGGTAACAGATTTTATTTCCATATTTATATCGTTCTATCGGCGCATTGAATTCATGCCGCATGGAGTGTATATCTGCATATAAGGTTCTTTTTGAAATTCTGGGGATATCCAGGATATGAAGTCTTTCATTAATGGAGTTCAGGAGTGCGTCAATCGTCCATCTTTTGCATTTTCTGCTAAAACATGCATCCAGTACTTCAATTCTTCTTAGAAAAGACTTATTTAATGGCATGATGAATCTTCTTTTATTTCTACCCCAATTCCTACCTCGTATGACATTCCCGGCAACAATAAAAACAGCCATCAGCTTTCGGAAATTTATTCTTTGCCTCGACTACTGCTTCCTTGCAGGAAGGGAATTCGCCGAGCGGTATCCTGTTAATATGTGAAGGGAAAAACCGGCAGTCGGAAGTATGTACTTCCCGATAGCCATCAATCTGCGGTATCAGATTCAAATAAAAAAACTGCTTCATAAAACTGGATGATAGACTCAAAACTAATGAGTGCCCACAAGCCAATTTTCCGGGAAACCGTAAAGCCACATTAAATAATACCCAGCTCCTTGCAGAATCCAATCAGTTGTTCATTGGTGGCGAAGGAATGCTCTTCTCTTAGCAGGCTCAATCTTTTCTCTACACTGCTCAGGCCGGCGGGACGAATATTTTGCTCCTGCAGATACGCAGGGATATCTTTCTGGCGAACGCCATCCGCCAGTAATTTTAATAGCGCGATATCAAAGCTGCTGAACTCAAAAGTGTTTTTGCTATTCAGTATTTGCCGCAGGTGCCGGGGAAAATAACGCTGGTTATTGGAAAGGCTTTCCATTGCGAGGCGCAGTTCCCTTGCATCACTTCGGGCTTTCCGTACATAACCATCCACCTCGAATTTTTTGAAGAGTTGTTGGATGGTAGCGGGTTTGTTTTCCGCTGAAAATACCAGGATCTTTAAATCAGGTTGAAGCACTCTTGCGGCCGGAATGAGTTGGAGTCCGCCCGTAAGCTGTTGAGGTTGTCCATCGTCCTCGAAATATAAATCTGTAATCAGCAGATCATAAGAGGGTTTGCGTTCAACCGCCTGCCTGATCTGTTTCAGGGCATCATCACAATAGTATACATAGTCGATCTGATCAATGCCCAACTCCTCCATCACTTTTTGAATGGAGAGATTGGAGGTTTCATGGTCTTCGGCTATTAATACCTTATTTATCATACGCAGGCGTCAATGGTAAGTGAATCTCGATTGTCAGTCCGGTTGGCTGATGTTGCCCAAAACTAATACGTCCGTTTAACTGAAAAATCCGGTTTTCCGTATTCTTCAGGCCATTGCCGAAATGGGAGCTGGCAGGCATCCCGATACCATTGTCTGTATAAATGATGTGCAGGCCAACCGAACCCCTCTCAAATTTCACCACCACCAGAGAAGCCTGGCTGTGTTTGCGCATGTTGACCATCAACTCCTGCAGTACCTGGTGCAGGTTGTTTTTCGCAGTTGGATGCATAGTTTCCCAACAGCCGGATTCATTGCCTACAATCACAACTTTGGTGGTTTCAGAGGCGAATCCCTTTAATAATTCATTTATAGATTGCTGATAGTCGGATTCAGGGTGGGATTCCTGCCCTTCATAGGAGATATCCCTCGATTTTTCATACAACTCCTCAATGTTGTCCAGCAGTTCATTTTTATCCAGCTCCTCTTTGTATTCGATGGTGGTCATGATACGATAGAGCCCATTCGCGACTACATCATGTACTTTCTGCGAGGTCTTTAATTGTTGGTCCCGGAGGGACTGTTCATATTCTAATTGCAGTTGTGCTTTCCTTTTTCGTTGTCTGTTCATTCCAAAAAAAATCAAGGCAAGCAGGCTCACTACCAGGATACCGCCAATTAATTGTTGCCGAAACAATAACAATTCCTTTTCCGCATTTGCATTTAAGAGTACCAGGTTTTCTGCTTTGCTTTTTGCTGCTTCATAACGGATCAGTGCATATTGATTTCTGGCGGTGTTGCGCGCAGTTTGCAAGCTATCCGATAAGCGCATGAAGGTTGCCGCATATGACTTTGCCTGATCAGGAGCCGCTAAAGGGATAAGTTTCTGCAGCGCTTGCAGTTGATCATCGGCACTATTCAGCTCTTTGGCTATCGCGTACATACGGGAAGCATAGAACAAAGCAGAATCAGGTCGGGTTGCGGAATAATAATCAGCCAGGTGCGAATAACTGGCATTTAATCCCCATTGATCTTTTTCAGCATTCCGTATCTGAAGCGCATTCCAAAAATCGGGTAATGGATTAAAGTTTTTGTTTTGTAGCCATCGCGTTCTGGCAAGGTTGGATTGCACCCTGGCCTGGTTAACCGGATTGGAGGTGGTATCATTTTGAATGGCGGTAAGCAGCTCTATTGCTTTCGCATAATCACCCTGTTTCTGGTAGGCTACGGCCAGGTTATTACGAGCAATATTTTTAAAGTTCGGATCGGTAGTCAGTTCAATGGTTTGCTGATAATAGAGAATGGCATCCACATAATTGTCCAGTTCAAGGTTGTTGGAGCCCAGCAGGTTATACACCGCCTGGTAGTAGGGACGTTTGTCTTCGGTTTCTTCTTTCAGATAACCCAGGGCAGCCAGCAGGGATTCAATGCTTCCAAAATAATCACCGGCATTGTGCTGGATGATGGCCATATAATTCAATGCGGAAGCGATTTCCAGGGAATCGGTAGATTGGGTGGCTACTTCATTGAAATAATAAAAGGCGGAATCGGGTTGGGCGTTGAGCAGGTCCATTGCAGTGGAGAAATCTGCATCCTCCTTCGGCGAAAGCGAAGCCGTTGATTGATCTGGTTGATTACAACCAACCAGCACAAGGATCAACAGGAAAAGGCATTGAATTCTTGACAGCAACATGGAACAGGAAAAATAAAAAAAATAAGGCAAGCTTGCACTTGCCTTATCGTTTCTTATCCTTTTCCTTTGGGAGGTGGCGGTGGAATATGTCCGGTTTCTCCCCCGGTATCGCTGGTGGTAACTACACCAGGATCTTCGAGGATAGGATCATTGACAGGTTGAGTCGAGGAGGCCAATCCCAATAAGAGGGATATCAATATGTAAAACATTTTGATTAAATTTTGAAATGATGAGATCTTGCACCGGGAGCTTTTTGATCCGGCGCGGGGTTTTGAAAATGGCCCAGGAAGCGCTTCCTGGAGTTGTTGGGAAGTGGGTGAGAGCAGGAAAAGTGGCGACCGGAAAACTGCTTCCCAGGTCAATGATCCGATACCACCGAACCGACTCTCTGAAATCAATGCTGTACAGAAATCCAATTAGCCAGAAAGGAATCAATTGATTTCAGGATCGAAAATAGAGGGCTGCAGAGGGTTGATTATCAAACGATTCCGATAATTCCGGTAATTCCGGTGAGATTCCGATTATTCCAATCAATCAGCTATTTTTCGATATGTTTTCTGATTACACCTACCTTATTCTTGACGAGTACTATACCAAACTGGGGCAGAATAAGCTCCCACCGAGTCTGCTGCATCTTCGTCCGGCCAGGTTAAGAGACGAGTGTTTGAAAGTTTGTGAAGAGCGATTTCAACCCCGCGATCTAAAAACACTACGCGATTTTTTCGGCGTATTTGATGGAAAGGAAGAATGCTTAAAGCTTATCGAGCGGATTGATGTAGATAAGTTCAGGCCGCTGATCAATTATCTTAATGGAGATACAGAATCCACGAATGAGAAAAATATTGAGCTGCTTGCCTGGCTGATTGATTTCCAGCCGAGGCCATTTGAGCTGGGAAGGAAGTATGGAAGACGGGAGGATGGAGGAAAGGAAGAGGGAGGGATGGAAGAGGAAACTAAGGAGACGGGAGACGGGAAGCAGGAGACGAAGGAGAAGGGAGGAAGGGAAGAATGGAAGGATTGAGCAAAATAAAGGAGGCGGAGTTGGAAGGGGTTTGAGATATTGCAGCATGATGAAACGCTACTTTACTACCCTATTGTTACTGGGCACAGTTGCAATACTGCTGTCGATGGATGCTACTGCACAAAAAACTGCGATCCAAACCATTACCACTCATGATAAAATCACAGTGGTTACCGATCCTTCAAAAGGCATTAATACCTACCT
Source organism: Flavihumibacter sp. (assembly GCA_018993145.1). Classification (GTDB taxonomy): domain Bacteria; phylum Bacteroidota; class Bacteroidia; order Chitinophagales; family Chitinophagaceae; genus Flavihumibacter. Next base: position 8,353 of record JAGKTB010000242.1, on the reverse strand, counting down.
GGGATGGGGCAAATTTCCCGCAACCAACAAACCCATTCGTAAAATCCGGATGGTTGTAAAGTTTGGTTGTCCTGACACGCTCAGGTGCGCCGACTGGGATTATATGGACCAAATCCTGATCCGGCGTAAAGGGGGACAAAATGCTCCAGATCTGAGTTATGAAATCGGGCGCATGCTTACCCCTTATGGTGGCGCTTTTGGGAAGAACTGGAATTTTGAATGGGCCACAGACCTTACTGATTTCAGCCTGCTTTTGCGCGATAGCGTGGAAGTGGAATACCGGCATGCGGGTTATGAACCCAATAACGACCGCGGCTGGAAGATCACTGTACAATTTGAAATTACTCCCGGTCCTCCTGCCCTCCCCCCGGTTGCCATTCATCGGATCTATGATGGTCATTATGCCTACGGCGATAGCAGCAAACCAATTGAAGCAGCACTTAAACCGGTCAGCTTTACTTCAAATTCAAAAACCCGGAATGCCCGACTGCTGGTTTACCAGACTGGTCATGGTATGGACCCCGCTGGATGTGGCGAATTCTGCAGCCGGTACCGTGAAGTGCTCTTCAATGGCCAGCTGATCGACAAACGGGATATCTGGCAGAAATGCGGCGATAACCCCCTCTATCCGCAAGCCGGCACCTGGGTAATTGATCGCGCCTACTGGTGCCCGGGAGAGCTGAAACATGCCGACCGGTATGAACTAACCATCCAGCCTAACCGAAAAAATGTAGTGGATATCAACATGGAACCTTATCAATCACCCAAGCCCAGCGCTACTGAAGTGATCTCCGCCTATGTGGTTGAATATGGAGCCTATCGAAGTAAGCAGGATGTGGCCATGGAAGATATTATCGTTCCCTCCAATAAAGACATTCACGCAAGGATCAACCCGGCTGGTGTACACCCCGTGATTTCTTTCCGCAACCTGGGTGGCGAATTGCTAACAACCCTACAAATCAGTTATGGCACAAAAGGCAAAGCCCGCCAGCTCTTTCAATGGAAAGGAGAACTGAAGCCAGGTGAAACAGCGATCGTGAAATTGCCCGGTATTATTGCAGCAGCTACAGGTGAAAATGAGTTCCAGGTTGAACTCAGTCGCCCTAATGGAAAACAGGATGGCTACCAGCCTGATAACTTTATGAGCAGTGTGTACAAAGCCATTCCAAAGCATGGCACCAGCCTTGTATTCCAGTTTAAGACCAACCGGCAACCGGAACACAATTCCTATACCCTGACCAATTCAAACAATGAAATTGTTCAGCAACGAAAAGAAGGTGAACTGAAAGCAGATAGCCTGTACCAGGAGCAATGGCAACTGCAACCCGGAATCTATACCCTCCAGGTAAAAGACAGCGCAGGAGACGGACTGGAATTCTGGTTCAACCGCCGGGGCGGTCGCGGTTATGCCAGACTGTTAGATCACCAGCGCCGGATGTTGCACCCCTTTGAATCGGATTTCGGAAGCAGCCTGTTTTATGCATTCGAAGTGGTGCAGGATTCCACTCAACACCAGGCTTCTGTGGAAATTCCCGCTGTTGGTCTCTACCCCACTATGAGCGCAGGTCCCACTACCCTCGACTATTTCAGCAATTCCGCTGAAAAAGTGACGGTTCGGTTTATATCCGACCCGGGCAACCAATTGGTGGAAGAACATGTGTATGAAAACCTGAAGGAAGGAGTTTTCCAGTATGATATGAGTTATTTGCCGGCCCAGCGCTATTATGTTCAGGTATGGGTGAAAGGGAAAATGGTATTTAATAAGCGATTACGAATTGTTTTTCGTCAATAATTCCGGGACTTTTACATCGTCAATAAAAATAGTTGTAAATTCTGTCCTTATTTATCACCAACAACTCAACAAACATGCAATCGCAACGCAGACAGTTTCTTAAGTTAATGGGTGGCCTTGCCATAGGAGTTACAGGAGTATCCTGCCTGAACAGTTCGGACGAGAAAAAAACCGAGGCTGCTGAATCCGGCACTACTGAGGCTGCCAAAAAATTATTCTTTGAGATCTCCCTGGCTCAATGGTCGCTGCACAAAACCCTTTTCGAAAAGAAAATGGACAATCTTGATTTCGCCGCCAAAGCCAGAAAAGATTTTGGCATCGGTGTGGTGGAATATGTAAACCAGTTCTTCAAAGACAAGGCCCAGGACACCAATTACCTGAACGAAATGCTGAAGCGCTGCAGTGATAACGATGTGAAAAATCACCTCATCATGATCGATGGTGAGGGCGATATTGGTCACAAAGTGGAAGCAGAGCGCATCAAGGCAGTTGAAAATCATTATAAGTGGGTGGATGCTGCCAAACACCTGGGTTGTGCCACCATTCGGGTGAATGCCGCAGGTGAAGGAACAGCAGAGGAAATTGCCAAAACAGCAGCCGACGGATTAAGCCGCCTGGGTGAATACGCCGAAAAAGTAGGGATCAATGTAATTGTAGAAAACCATGGGGGTTATTCTTCCAATGGTGCCTGGCTGGCCGGTGTAATGAAGGCTGTCAACAAACCCAATGTAGGAACCCTTCCAGATTTCGGCAACTTCTGTATCAAACGCGAACCGGGCAACTGGCGCAACTGCCTGGAAGCTTATGACCGCTACCAGGGCACTACCGAACTCATGCCTTTTGCCAAAGGCGTTAGTGCCAAATCACATGATTTTGACGCACAGGGAAATGAAACCGAAACCGATTACAAGAAAATGCTGCAGATTGTAAAAGCAGTCGGGTTTACCGGTTATATCGGTATTGAATACGAAGGAGAAGTTTTAAGTGAAGATGAAGGAATCCGCAAAACCAAGGCACTGCTTGAAAAAGTAGGCATGGAGCTGGCCTGATAAATTAAATGAGAGAGGATGGCTTATTGCCATCCTCCTCCTAATGCTCTATAAAGATCTACTTTTGCCTGCATCATTTTTAAGCGGGTATCTACCAATTCCAGTTCGGCATCCAAAACCCCTTTCTGTGCTGTAATCACTTCCAGGTAATTCGCATAGCCTCCTACATACAAATCCCTCGCTGTTTGTACTGCGGTTGATAACACATTAAATTCCTTTTCTTTCAGGTAAAACTGTTGACTCAGGTTCGACCAGTTATTCATCTGTGTACTGATCTCATTATATGCGATTACCAGCGTTTGTTGGTAACCGTTAAAAGCAATTTTCTGCTCTGCCGTTGAGATATTGAAGTCGGCTTTCAACTGCCGGCGATTTAACAAGGGCGCCGTTAATCCACCCAGTATTCCCCAGGTCAGTGATTCAGGATTGATCCATTTGGACGTATTATAAGTATGCAATCCAATCATGGGTTGCAGGGTCAGAGCTGGCAGGAATGCAGCACGAATGGCTTCAATATCACTCTTTGCTGCCTGCAGTTTCAACTCCGCTTCTTTTATATCCGGGCGATTTAACAATACGTCACTTGGAAATCCAACGGGTAAGGGAGATGGAGTAATATCCTGAAAGGAGAACTTCTGCCGCTTTATCGGTTGATCATACTGGTTAGCCAGTACACTCAGTTGATTTTCGATGGATACAATCCGCTGTTTCATCATCCACTCGAGTGATTGTGTACGATACAACTGTGCTTCAAACTGTTGTACTGCCAGTTGGGTAGCGCGACCACCCTCCTTCTGTACTTTCACCACTTCCAATGCCTGTTGCTGCAGTTTGACGTTGTTCTGGATGATATCCAGTTCAATATCACTGGCGGCCAATTCATAATATAGAGATGCTACCTGTGCCACCAGTTGCGTTGTCAAATAACGTCTGCCATTTTCAGCTGCCATCAGCCTGGCGATAGCAGCTTTTTTCTGGGCTTTCAGTTTACCCCAAATATCAATTTCCCAATGACTTCGGACTCCTATAAATAAGTCGGGAACCGGGTTTGGTACGATTTGTTCTTTGCTGAGATTGGGCGAGAGATTCATGTCCCAGTTACCCACCCCATTCATTGTATACTCACCAAAGCGATCCAGTCCGCCGCTTAACACTCCCTGGAAAGAAGGCAGAAAGGCGGCTCTGCGCTGGTTCACCAACTGGTTCATAATTTCCACCCGCTGCAATGCAATCTGCTGATCCGGATTATTTTTCAATACGGTATCGATCAGTTCTAATAACAAGGAATCACTGTAAAAAACATCCCAGTGAAAATTACCCGCTGAGGTACTGTCCATCATGGACGCACTGGTATCCGTTTTAGGTAGAAACTCTGCCGGTAAAGGTTTTACATCCGGTAAAGCCGGAGGAGCCGCCACCCTGCAGGCAGCCATAAAAAGGACTGCCATCAGGGTGTTTCCAAGGAGTTTCATACTTCGTTTATGCATCACCGTCAATTGTTTCATTTTCTGTATTTTTTTTCTTAACCGGCGCTTTGAGCAAACTTGCGAAAAGCACATACAATCCAGGTATCACCAGCACACCAAAGAGTGTACCGATCAACATACCACCAGCAGCTGCAGTACCAATGGAACGGTTACCCATAGCACCGGCACCGGAAGCAAGACAAAGCGGTAATAAGCCCGCAATAAATGCAAAGGAGGTCATCAGGATCGGACGCAGACGCGATGCCGCACCTTCGACTGCCGCCTCCAGTACAGAGCGACCTTCTTCCCTGCGCTGAATCGCGAATTCAACAATCAGGATGGCATTCTTTCCAAGCAGACCAATCAACATTACCAGGGCAACCTGCGCATAGATATTATTTTCCAGTCCAAGTGCCCATAAACCAAAAAAGGCTCCGAATATCCCGGCAGGTAAGGACAACAACACCGGTAATGGCAAGAGGAAACTTTCATATTGAGCTGCAAGCAGCAGGTACACGAAGACAAGACAGATCAGGAAGATATAAACAGCCTGGTTACCCGAGAGGATCTGTTCACGTGTCATACCACTCCATTCATAACTGAATCCGCGGGGTAAATCAGCAGCAGCTTCTTCAATCGCTTTGATCGCATCGCCACTACTGAAGCCTGGTTTTGAATCTCCCGTAACCATCGCGGAAGTGTACATGTTATAGCGCGTCAATTGTTCAGGTCCATATACCCTTTCAAGTTGAACAAACGTAGAATATGGCACCATCTCACCCTGGTTATTCTTCACATAGAGCTGAAGAATATCATCCGGATTTTTGCGGTATTGCGGATACGCCTGCACCATCACTTTATACATCTGGCCAAAGCGGATAAAGTTGGTGGCATAATAACTACCCAGCAGGGTTTGCAATGTACTCATCGCATTATCCACTGTTACCCCTTTTTTGGCGGCCATTTCATAATCTATATGAATGAGGTATTGCGGGAAACTGGGGTCAAAGCTGGTGAAAGCCCCACTTATTACCGGAGAACCTTCCAACTTTTCAATCAACTGGTTGGTTACCGCGGCCGTTTGTTGCAGATTGCCGGTTCCGGTTTTATCCAACACCCGGAATTCAAATCCACTTGCGTTACCGAAACCCGGTACGGTTGGCGGAGGGAAGAATTCTATCTGTGCATCCTTGATATGTTTAGTTTTGGCAACCAGCTCCTCCATCATGTCCTGTACAGATTCTTTTCGTTCATCCCAGGGCTTGAGGTTGATCATACCCATACCATAGGAAGCTCCTGCTACATCGTTCATAAGACTGAATCCCGCAAGAGTAGCGATGGTTTCAACAGGCCCAAGGTCATTGGCTACTTTCTGAATTTCATCCAGCACTTTTTCGGTACGTTCAACAGTAGCACCAGGCGGTGTAGTTACATTCACATAAATCATACCCTGGTCTTCTGTAGGAATAAAGCCGGATGGCAATACTTTGATGATACCAAACGTCAGTACACAAAAGAGCAGGAAAAGGGAGAAGGTCAGTACCCGTTTGCCAGCGATCCGCTGAATCAGCCTGGAGTACCAGCGTTCTGTTTTATCATATTTATTGTTGAAGCCTTCAAAGAATCGCCCCAGCAGGTTGCGCTTTTTCACTTCATCATGACGCATCAGCAAAGCACAAAGTGCCGGAGTAAGCGTTAAGGCATTCACGCCCGAAATCACAATTGAGATAGCAAGCGTAATAGAGAACTGACGATAGAATACTCCCACCGGTCCGCTCAGGAATGCAACCGGAATAAACACCGCAGACATTACCAGGGTAATTGCCAGAATCGCGCCTGTAATCTCTTTCATCGCCTTGATGGTAGCTTCCAGTGGCGGCAGGTGCTCCTGTGTCATTTTAACATGCACCGCTTCCACCACTACAATCGCGTTGTCCACCACAATACCAATTGCCAATACCAATGCAAAGAGTGTAAGGAGGTTGATGGAGAAGCCAAATAGTTGCATAAATGCCAGGGTACCGATGAGGGCTACCGGTACAGCGAGTGCGGGAATCAGGGTAGATCGAAAATCCTGCAGGAATATAAACACCACGATAAACACGAGAATAAAGGCTTCCAGCAGGGTCTTTAGTACTTCATTTATAGAAGCATCCAGGAAACGAGATACATCATAAGAGATATTGAATTCCATACCCGGAGGGAAACTGGTTTCCTTCAACTCAGCCATCCGGTCTTTTACCGCCTGGATTACATCCCGTGCGTTGGAGCCCGGGCGCTGTTTCAACATGATAGAAGCAGCAGGCCGACCATCAGTCTTTGACACCATGCTATAGGTCATCGCTCCAAACTCCACGTCTGCAATTTCTTTCAGACGCAGCAGGGATCCATCTTCCTGGGATCGAATTACTACTTCCGCATATTGTTTCGGTTCGAAAAATTTTCCGGTATAACGCAACACGTACTGAAGCGGTTGGGTCTGCTTACCGGAGCTCTCTCCCACTTTACCAGGAGCAGCCTCAATATTCTGGTTACGCAATGCCTGCACCACATCATCGGCCGAAACATTATAAGCCAGCATACGATCCGGCTTTAACCAAACACGCATGGAATATTCCTTCTGACCCATGATTTCGGCGAAACCTACACCATCAATCCGCTTCAGCTCCTGAAGGATATTGATATCAGCAAAGTTGTAAATAAAGTCTTCATCTGCTGCAGGATCTGAACTCATCAGGTTGAGATAGAGCAACATACTGTTTACTTCCTTCTCCGTCGTAACACCGGCTTTGATTACTTCCTCCGGTAATTCATCGAGGATAGTTGTTACCCGGTTCTGTACGTTAACTGCGGCCAGGTCGGGGTCCGTACCCACTTCAAAATATACCTGGATCAGCGTATTACCATTGTTACTGGATACGGAAGACATATAAGTCATGCCCGGCACACCATTAATGGCACGCTCGAGTGGCGTTGCCACCGCTTTCGCACATACTTCGGCGTTAGCACCTGTGTACTTGGCACTAACTACCACTGAAGGCGGTACAATATCCGGAAACTGGGTAATGGGCAGGGTAAACAATGCCAGCAAACCCAGAAGCGTTATCAGCAGGGATATAACCAGCGACAATACCGGTCGCCGGATAAAAGTTTCTACCATTATTGTAGTTAATTAGAAGTAGTCACCGAAGTGAAAAGTGGATTAATTGTCATACCATCCCGCAGGTTTTGTATACCCTCATATACGATGGTATCGCCTGCATCCAGTCCGGATGCCACGATGTAATATTCAGCAACCCGACGCGCTGGTATAAATGGTTTTTGATGGATTTTTTTATCCGATCCCACCACATAAACAAAATGTTTGTCCTGTATTTCAAATACAGATTTCTGCGGCACCATTACAATATTGGATGCAATATTGCTAAGTCGTACCCTGCCGGACGCGCCGTGCTTAAGAATGCGCTCGGGGTTCGGGAAACGGGCCCGAAAGGCAATGGATCCAGTGCTTTCATCGAATTCACTTTCAATGGTTTCGATTTTACCTTTCTGAGGATATACAGTTCCATCTGCAAGAATCAGACTGACAATTTCAGTTTCTGTAAGAGATGCTTTATTCCCTTTCGTCAACTGCAGGTATTCAATTTCAGAAACGTTGAAATAGGCAAAAACCGAACGGTTATCTGAAAGGGTAGTCAGCAGGGTACCTGATTCAAGAAGGCTACCTCTTTTTAGCGGAATCCGGTTAACGATTCCATCAAACGGTGCTTTGATAGTGGTATAAGATAACTGCAGGTTCGCGAGGTCATGAGCCGAAAGGGCTTCTTTCACTTTAGCCTGCGCCGCCATTAACCGGGCTTCTGCCAGTTTCAGTTCGGAAGTGGCCACCACATTTTTATCAGACAGTGTTTTTACCCTGCCAACTTCCAATTCTGCTGCATGTGCTTCTGCATGCGCGTTGGACAATTGTGCTTCAGTTCTCGCCACGGCATTCGTGTATTCTGCCACATTGATAAGAAAAAGAGGTTGCCCCTGCTTTACAAATT
>JAGKTB010000241.1:0-17805 GCA_018993145.1 Flavihumibacter sp. | reverse complement strand
CCCTCCCGATCTTGGCCGGTTTGTCAAAAAAAATGCCGTTTACGGTACCGGCGGGATATTTCGAACTATCCCCAGCTTCACCCCTGAATAAGATTGGAAGATCAATCCCATATACTGTACCTGCCGGTTATTTTGAAGAACTGCCTCAACGAATGCTAAGCAAGGTTCAGTCGGCCAACAACTTAGAGAATGCTACCCAGGCTGCTACTGGAAGTTCCGGTGCTAAGGTAATCTCACTGGGCAGATCCTGGATACGGTATGCTGCCGCCGCTGTGGTTACTGCAGTAATTGCCCTGGCTGGCTGGCTGTATTTCCGCCCGGCATCCGATAGTTTGGGTGTTAATCCGGCTTTTGTTAAGCAATTGGACAAGGAAATCAGGGAGATCAGTGATGAGGAAATACTGGAATTCACCAATCCTACCAGCACGATCTATTATGGAACGGCCGTGCTTGCTCCGGGCGAATTATCCGGCTCTGAAGTACACGACCTCCTCGGGGATGTTAGTGACGAAGCACTGCAACAATACCTGCAGGAATTCAATGGCAAAAACGCAAATTCAATGAACTAAAGGGAAAGGCATGAAATATATTTTTACACTTCTTTTTTTTATAGGCTCATTTCAACTGGTAACCCAGGCGCAACAGCGCGACGGGGAAAGATTGGAAGCGCTGAAAGTAGCCTACCTGACCAAGAAGCTCAATCTGAATACGGAAGAGGCGCAGAAATTCTGGCCTGTGTACAATGATTATATGGCCGATCTCAAAAAAGTTCGGCAGGAGAACCGTGGGGGCGATGAACTCAAACGTGAAGAGAAGCTACTGGAAGTAAGAAAAAAGTACCAGGCATCCTTTAGCAAGGCCTTATCCCCTGATAGGGCGAATCAATTCTTTAAGGCAGAAAAAGAATTCTACGGATACGTTCAAAAAGAATTACAGGAACGCCGCCAGCAGCGCCAGGATAACCGGGCGCGCTTCCGCGACAACTAACTACATACTGACCCTCCAATGGCAGGTGAAAGCTTAACCATAAGTCGGGATCTTCACATCATGGTAAAAAAGGAATTTCCAGTTGTTTTCCTGGCCGGTTTTCCACCAATCCTGCCGAAGTTCCATCGCACGTTTCCCATCATAATCATATTTCGCAACAAACTTGCTTTTCATCTGCTGCAGTTGAGGCGCATTATCACCCCCAAAAAAAACAGTACTTCCTCCGTCCACGATCCGAAATACCTGGTGATACGGACAATGCCCACCTACTAACTGGTATTGAATGTAGCTGTCAATGACGCCATCTCCATCCAGCAGTACTACCTGGGGGGAAGATTTCAGACATTGCAACTCATCCGGTATATAAGAGGGGAATCCCTTTTCAAAAGCGAAGTCAAGTTCCTTTCGTTGCACATAATAGGTAGCCTGTGGGAAGGACAACTCCATCTTTCCTGTTTCATGATTGAGATGGCTTACTCCTCCTGCATGATCTTTATGCAAATGGGTCATCAATACCTTGGTGATTTCACCTGGATTAATCCCTGCATCCATCAGGTTCCCGAACAATTGTGGACGCCCATCTGCTTCGACTCCAAGCCCGGCATCCAGCAATAAAACATCTTCGCTGGTTACTACTACAAAGGGCTGAACTTCTACCAACAAACTACCCGTCGGACGATCATTTAATTCATCCGCATGGTGATCAAAGGGAACAAATTGTTTGGTACCATCAATCGTAAAACTTCCTTCTGAAAGAGGGATTACTCGCATATTTTTTTGAATTTAACGCAGTACCATCTGCCGGTCTGCATCTAATCGGATTAATATAAACAATGCAGCAGTAAACGTGATTAATGAGGTTCCGCCATAACTGATGAAGGGAAGAGGAATTCCGATTACCGGAGCAAGCCCGATGGTCATGCAGATATTAATCGCAATATGAAAGAAAAGGATGGATGCCACTCCATATGCATATGCCCTGCTGAATACACTTCGTTGTCGTTCTGCCACCGTAATGATCCGCATCAGCAGTAAAAAATAAATGGCCATCAGGATAAAACTTCCTATAAATCCGAAACCTTCACCAATCGTACAAAATATAAAATCGGTTCTTTGCTCGGGAACAAAATCATAACGGGTTTGTGTGCCTTTTAACAAACCCTTTCCGGCAAACCCACCACTACCAATGGCGATCTTACTTTGTTTTACATTATAATCGCCACTATCATCCTTTTTCTTGCTTGCTTCATCTTCAATTACTGTTCCGCCTGATTCGTTATAATCTTTTCCAATTGTAGAATAAATTCGTTTAACCTGGTAAGGTTGAAGCACATTTTTAAAAACATATGGCACAAGAAATAATTGTATGCCTACGCAAACAAACCAAATACCAAGAATTGTAGCCAGTATGGATTTTCTGCGTTTTATCTGTCTTCGTAAGAAATATATAGCTGAAACTGCAAAGCCAGTAAGAATCAACGCAAGCGTATTAGGTTCTAATAATAGAGTAGCCACCACCAGCACAGCAAAAGAGAAACCGATAATCAAAATCCCCGCCGGTAAACCTTCCCGAAACATGACCAGGAAAAAAGAAAAATAAACCAACGCCAATCCGGTTTCCTGCTGTAGAATGGAGAGTATTGCAGGTGTGAGTGCAATCGCGGTAGCAATTAACTGTGATTTTGTTTTTGAAAAATCCGTTTCAACCCGGCTTAAATATTTAGCCAGTGCCAGCGCCACAAATACTTTGCAAAGATCCGCCGGCTGCAACTGAAAACTGCCAAAGCGGATGATTGATCTCGTACCCTTGATTTCTGTATGGAAAGGAAAAACAAGCAATAACAAAACGATCCCGAATGCATACCACAAATTGGCTGTGGCAGTAAAAAATTTTGAATCCGTTACCATGATAAAGACTGCGATGATCATGGCCAGCACCCAGAATATCAGCTGCTTACTGTAATCGGTTTTGAAAGACGTAAATGACTGCAAGACGGGATCTCCCTCCTTGTAGGTAGCACCGAATATACTTATCACCCCGATGGCACATAGCATCATATATAGGCCTACCAATAACCAGTCAATACCTTTTGATGAATTTCTTGCGTTCATGATCAGGTAGTTACAGGATGGGTGAGAGAATATTGTTCAGGAACAATAGCTTCCGGTCGCTGCCAGGCTGTACGGATATCCCGAATCGGAGTTGGTGAATTTTCTTTTTGCTGCAGGCTGTCCTTTTTATAATCCCTTCTTAAAAAACGCTTGATCGCACTGGAATCCTTTGTCATCTTGAACCAGTTGTAGGCTCGCGTTGAGTCGGCCTTATACTGTTCTCGCACCAGCCAGCCGGGCATCAGGTTGGCTGCTGCAATTCGTTCAACTTCCTTCAATCGCTCAGTTCGCAAGGTGTCATTCAGGAATTTCTCCATCATCAGCGCTGCAATTGGTCCTGCCCAGGTTCCACCATATCCCGCATTTTCCACAATCACGGCAATCGCAATTTTCGGATCCTCTCTTGGTGCAAAGCAAACAAATACCGAGTTGTCTTTCAGTTTGGTTCGCTTTCCATCAATCACCCGATAATTCTCCGCCGTTCCGGTTTTTGCACAGACATTAATGTCTGGCAATTTAGCCATTCGTGCTGTTCCTATTTCCACTACGTCCTGCATTCCGGAAATCACCGCTTCATAAGCATCATCCGGGATACTTGTCAGTGGTTCATGTTTGATACGGAATGGATTCATGATGGAATCAGCGGGCGTTTCATCTTCAATATTTTTTACAAAATGAGGGGTATAATAATATCCTTTATTCGCGATGATACACATGGAATTGGCCAGTTGCAACGGAGTAGCCAGCATCATGTCCTGACCAATACCCAAGGTCAGGTTAGTACAACTGTTCCAACTGTTACGATACACTTTATTGTACACGGAACTGTCCGGAATGTTCCCCCGGTCTTCACTTGGAAGATCTACTCCTACCCGAACCCCAAGATCGAATGCATTCATGTATTGCTTCCATTTCTGGTAACCGTTTTTCACCCCTTTGTATTTGCCTGCATCTACTGATAACCGGTAGATATGTGTGAAATAGGAGTTACAGGAGTTAGCAATTGCCAGGCGAAGGTTAGCGGCGTGTCCGGCGTTGGAATGGGTACATTTTACAGGTCTCGAACAACCATAATAAGCACCACTACATCCAATTCCAAAGGATGGTGTAATAATACCTTCATCCAATGCCACCAATGCACCCAATGGTTTAAAGGTAGAACCGGGAGGATACTGTCCCTTGATGGCGCGGTTCAGAAGCGGACTACTCACATCCAGGAAAAGCTTGTTGAAGTTTTGTTGTTTATTGGGACCCGTTAACATGTTTGGGTCAAAATTCGGTCCGGATACCATCGATAAAATCCCTCCCGTTTTAGGTTCAATGGCAACCACCGCACCCACTTTGCCCTGCATTAATTTCTCGGCTAGTTGTTGCAGTTCTATATCTATATAAGTATGCAGATTTCTTCCTGCAACGGCGGCAGTATCATAGATCCCGTTTTCGTACTTGCCTACCAGCCGATTCTTATTATCCTTGATAAGGTACTCTACCCCCCGTTTGCCCATCAACACGCGTTCATAATAGGCCTCCAGTCCGGTTTTGCCGATGTAATCACCCAACCGGTAAAATCCATTCGAACGTTTGATATTGCCGGAATCAGCCTCACCGATATAGCCCATAATATGGGCGGCCGCTTTAAATGGATACACCCGAACCGGACGTTCAACCAGGGCGAAACCCGGGAATTTATAAATATTCTCCTCCAGCCTTGCGTGCATTTCCGGGGTGAGCAGATCTTCGAATATACTTGGCCGGTAGCGACCGTTTTTCAGTATGGCGGTAACTATTCTTTTTTTAAATTCTGCCGTATCAATTTCCACCAGTTTACATAGGAAACTGGTATCTACTCCCTTTATCTGAGAAGGGGTAACTTCCAGATCATACATGATCGTATTGTTCAGTATGGCCTTCCCCTTTCGATCGTAAATGATACCACGGTCGGGATACCGCACTTTGGGATATACCGCATTGTTAAAGGCCAGGGCCTCGTATTTACTGGAAAACAATTGCAGGTTTACCAACTGTGCCACAATGATCAGAAACACGCCCGCCACAATCAGACGGATAACAGTTGAACGCGATTGGTTAAACACAGACATATGGGAATGGGAAATGGAGAATTATATGGGCAAAGGTAGGGAAAACGTGAGACGTGAAACGTGAGACGTGAAACGCAAAAAACAACTTCTCACGTCTCACATCTGACGTTTACATATTGGTACGAAATCTCTCCTTTCTGTAAAAGAGCATCTCGGTAATAAGTATAAGCAAAAGACTTATTCCGGTAGAAGCGCCTACTTTGCCAAGGAAATACCAGAAGTTGCCGAAGCTCATCCATTCCAGGAAAACCAGGTAACCATGGTGAACCAGTGTTAACACCACCACGAGTACCATGTAGGGTGCCCAGCCCATGCTGTTAATGGATGGAGCACCATAACTCTGTTCTGCTCCTTCCTGTCGGATCAGCAGATTCACCAGGAAGGGGCGCAGGTAAGCAATCAATACACAGGCCGCTGCATGCAATCCCGGCCACATCAGGAAATAATCCAGTGTTAGGCCGTACAAAAAGGCTACCACCATCAACCAGGTTCTGCCCATATTAAACGGGAGCCATAGAATAAATAGAAAGTAGAGATACGGAACAATGAATTGATGTAATGGCGGGATCTTGTGCAGGATAAAAACCTGAACCAGCAGAAAGAGCATTGCTCGCAGACTATGTTTCACAAAATCACTCATTCGTATTGCGGGTTGCGTTTTCCAGTTTCTGTTGTTCTTCCAGCTGTGTATTCTGCACTACGTACACAAACTGCACCGTTGAAAAATTGGTACCTGTCTTAAGCCGCAGATTGTAAAAATTTGTACTGGGATCATTCATTACACTATCCACAGTTCCAATCAAAATATTGGGTGGGAAAATTGAAGAAAGTTCACTGGTCAGCACGGAGTCTCCTTTCTGAATCTTCACACTTTTCGGGATATTCCGCATCTGCACAATACGGGGATTCTGTCCGTCCCAGCCGATCGAACCACGTTCACCTGAATTTTTCAGTTTGCCATCCACTTTGAACTGACGGCTGATCATGGTCATTACAGTTGAGTAATTGGCACTGGTATTCACCACACGGCCTACTACCCCATTTGAACCAATAACCGCCATATCTGGCCGAACACCCTGGTTAGAACCCCGATGTATAGTAATGAAATTGGTTTGGGTGGTGATAAAACTACCTACGACCTTGGCCTCCCGGTATACATAGCGCTGAAAGGGTTTCAGTGAATCAACCCGGATGGAATCCACGATCAGCTTTTGCGTAGTATCGGGCGACTGGTAATTGGATCGCAGCATTTCCCTGAGTGCTACGTTTTCCTTTACCAGGTTTTCATTCGCTTTTTTCAGCTTGAAATAATAGTCTACCGTATTATACTGTTCATTTACCCTGCCTGTGATCTCATTGGCAACTCCTGCAAATGCCGCTTCATGGAATTTATTATACCGAAAAAGGAAAGACAGTGCCAATGCCTGCAATGCCAGGAAGGACAAAAAATTAAAGTAACGCCGGATAAACAGGAAGATATTTCGCATATCTGTTAACGCATCACGAAGGGATAGCGGTCATAATTCTTCAACGCAATACCAGTACCACGAACCACGCTCTTCAGCGGATCATCCGCCACATGAACGGGCAGTTTGATTTTCTGACTCAATCGCTTATCCAGACCGCGTAGCAGGGCACCACCACCGGTGATATACAAACCTCTGCGGTAGATATCAGCAGCCAGCTCGGGCGGTGTGGTTTCCAAAGCTTTCAGGATGGCCTCTTCAATTTTAAAAATGCTCTTATCCAGTGCCTCAGCAATTTCCTGGAAGCTCACCATGATCTGCTTGGGGATCCCGGTTACCAGGTCGCGACCATTTACCGGGATATCATCGGGTGGATTGTCAAGGTCTTTCATCGCTGCACCAATCTGGATCTTGATCTGCTCAGCAGTACGCTCACCGATCAGCAGACTGTGGTAGCGGCGCAGGGCTTCCATAATATCAGCAGTGAATTCATCTCCGGCAATACGAATACTCTGATCACACACGATACCTGCCAGCGCAATAACCGTAATACCGGTGGTACCACCGCCTATATCGATAATCATGTTACCAACGGGTTCTTCCACATCAATACCGATACCCAGGGCTGCCGCCATTGGTTCATGAATGAGATAAACCTCCTTGGCTCCTGCCTGCTCCGCACTGTCACGTACTGCTCTTTTCTCAACCTCCGTAATGGAAGAAGGGATACAGATCATCATACGCCAGCTGGGGGGGAACAGCGGTTTTTTAGGATAGATCATTTTGATCATTTCCCGTATCATAAGCTCGGCGGCGTTGAAGTCGGCAATTACTCCATCTTTCAGCGGCCTCACCGTGCGGATACTTTCATGCGTTTTTTCATGCATCATCAATGCACGCTTGCCAACGGCCAGCACATTCTTCGGGTTGTTCCGGTCGAGGGCAACAATCGAAGGTTCGTTCACTACAATTTCATCGTTATGTATGATTAGGGTATTGGCTGTACCCAGATCCATGGCAATTTCCTGGGTCAGAAAGTTGAATAATCCCATGTTGTTGAGGTCAAGATTTTAGTCAGGATATAATGTCAGCAAAATTGATGCAAATAATTCGATAAATCAAAGTAAGACACTTTGATTATCACTATTTTTTCCACAATATACTGAATTTCACTCCGCCGTGGCAGTTGACGTCTAATCAGAGCCCTCCATGGCCTCCATATAATTTGATCGGACCTTCCAGTTCAAGGGCCAGTACCGACATATAATCGTCCTTAACATTGGCAGGAATATCAATATATACCAGTCCGGGCACCTGGCTCCAGGAGATTTTACCCACTACCTTATGCGACAATTCCTGTTCGATGCCTACTACCCGAATTGATTTGATCTTGTTTACCAGGCCTTTGATCCAAACAGTTCCTGAGGGCTTACCTGCAAGAAACAAGTACAATTTGGTAGAATCTTTGGAAATCGTAGAGGGACCGTAAAAATGTCCGTGTGGCATACCTCCCTGGGTTCCGAAAATGGCTTCTTCATGTTTGCGGTTCCATTTACCGAGCTCTTTCAGCACAGTAACCTGTTCCTGAGGGATATTCCCATCTTCCATCGGCCCAATATCCAGGAGCAAATTTCCACCGCTGCCGATGGCGTCTGCAAAAATTGAAATGATTTCCGCAGGCGTCTTCCAGTTGGTATCACTGTGTTGGTATCCCCAATTGTTATTGATGGTCATGCAAAGTTCCCACCAGCGACCCTTTGGACGGTGCACCGGGGTGTTTTGTTCAGGTGTAGCGTAATCGCCATAACCCTGCAACCTGGAATTAATGATGGCACCCGGCTTTGATTCCAGAATCATTTTCCGTATTCCGGCCGCATCCCATTCCTCAGCACTATGCTCCCAATCTCCATCGAACCACCAGAGATCCGGTTTGAACTGCTGGCTGATTTCCTGGATCTGGGCTTTATTAAATCGGCTGAAACGGCTCCAGCGGGCAGTATCCTGTGCAACTTTATATCGACTGCTATCCTTCAGAAATCCGGGATAATCAGGATAAGACCAGTCAATTAGAGAAAAATAAGCGCCTCTTTTAAGCCCGTATTTATCCAGCGCCTGGAAAAAAGGTGTTAGCAAATCCCTTTTGGCGGGTGTGTTTTTTACTGTGCTGTAATGTTTTTGGGCTGTGTTCCAAAGGGCGAGTCCGTCGTGGTGTTTGGTGGTGATCACGGCATACCGGGCACCACTTTCCTTGATAAGAGCAGCCCATGCATCCGGATTGTATTTACTGGCAGTAAATCCCTTCATTTGTTTCATGTACTCAGCATGACTGATCTTCTTATTATAAAAACCCCAGCTTTCGTCTACGCCTTTTACTGCATACATCCCGTAATGAATGAAAATGCCGAGCTTGGCATCGCCAAACCAAGCCATTTTTGCGGTATCTCCACCGGGTTGTAGTTGTTGTGGGGTAAGTCCGGTTACTCCTGTTTGAGCCTGTAATGCCGGGAGGAAAATCGTTCCACCCATCGCAGCAAGAATAGAAATCGTTAGTGTTCTTTTCCAGTAGCCTTTTTTCATGTTGATTCAATTCAACGGCTAATGTACAGGTTCGGAACCGACCCGGCTGTTTCGATTTTCCTTATTCAGTCCACTATTTTACCAATCGCCCCTCTTTCTCATTTCTCACTTCTTACATCTCACGTCTCACTATCCATTCCTCCAAAACCGAGACGCTTCTCCATTGTTGCATCCAGCTTTGGCAGGTGCCGGCGTTCTACCAGGAAACTCGTTAATTGTGCGATTTCGCGAAAGATATAATGCTTATCTACTGCACCTTTCAGATAATCCTTACCCGTACTGCCTCCTGTGCCAATCCTGGTACCGATCATGCGATGTACCATGTTCATGTGACGGTAACGCCAGGTACTCAGCTGCTCATCTATCTCAAGCAATACATTTAGTAATTGAAACGGCAATTGCAAAATAGGATACCCCCTGTACAGCATTATAAACAATGCAGCCCTGGATGCCCTTGGAGAGAATTGACGATTCTGTTGATCGGTCGAATCCTGCTTTTGCACCATCCCAAACATTTGGGCAAATGCATCGAGGTTGCCCTGCTCTTTTTCGGATAAACTTGAACGATAGACAGCCGCATACTCCTCAAACCAGCCAGGGGCCTGCTCCAGGAATGGCATCCGCTCCAGCCATTCATTCAGTAAACTGATCAGGGATTGTTCAGACTCAATTCGTTTAATCAGGGCTACCTGCTCCGGACGCAACTGCGACAAATAATACTCCTGGCCATGTCGCTGCTCGAATCGAAGTCCCAGCCTGGCTTCCAGTCCCTTAAATTGCCAGCTTTGAAATCCCGACGCCGGTCGTAGCATGTCCCTGAAATCCAGGAAATCCATAGGGGTCATCGTTTCCATCACGTCAATCTGCTGAACCAGCAACTTCAGGATGGTAACCGTACGCTGCAACCGATGAACTACGGTTTGCAGTTCAGGAGAATTATCGTTTAGGGATGGCTGTTGCAGAATTGCATGCACACTATCTACTTCATACATGATCTGCTTGAACCACAATTCATAGGCCTGGTGAATGATGATGAACAGCATTTCATCATGCGCTGGCTGCTGCTGCAATTCACTTTCAGGTTGCTGAGCTCCCAGAATCTTTTCCAACTGCAGATAGTCAGAATAGTGTACAGGTTTCATTGCAATCAGATTAATTGAATTCATAACCGATATCGGTCCGGAAATACATACCCTCAAAAGAAATTTTACCCAATATAGCTTTAGAGGCCCCAACCGCTTCCTTTACAGAACTACCATAGGAAGTAACACACAAGACCCTGCCACCATTGGTCAATACTTCACCATTTTTCTCAGCAGTACCCGCATGAAAAACCATGGTATCAGAACCGGTAGCCTGCTCTAACCCGCTTATCTTTTTGCCTTTTTCATAATCACCGGGATATCCACCGCTCACTGCCATAACAGTGCAGGCTAACCGTGAATCCTGTTCTACGGTTTGGCGATCAAGCTCCTGGCGGGCGGTAGCCAGCATCAGTTCTACCAGATCATTCTTCAAACGGGGCATCACAACTTCCGTTTCAGGGTCTCCCATCCGGCAATTGTATTCAATTACATATGGATCATCGCCTACCTTAATAAGGCCTACAAAAATGAATCCTTTATAGTCTATTTCTTCTTCCTGCAACCCTTTAACTGTTGGCTTCACCACCCGATCCAACACTTTTTGCATAAAGTCCGTTCCGGCAAACGGAACCGGGCTTACAGCCCCCATACCTCCGGTATTCAAACCGGTATCTCCCTCACCAATTCTTTTATAATCTTTCGCCTCTGGCAGCAACACATAATTTTTCCCATCGGTCAGGACAAAAACAGATAATTCAATCCCTGACAAAAAAGCTTCTATCACCACCTTTTTACTGGCATCTCCAAACTTGCTTTCCCGGATCATGGAAGTGAATTCCCGGATGGCTTCCTCCCGATCGTTCAAAATCAGGACACCTTTTCCCGCTGCCAGGCCGTCTGCCTTCAACACAATCGGCAAACTGTGTTGACGGATATACTCAACCCCGGCTTCAAAATTATCCGCATTGAATTCCCGGTAAGCTGCTGTGGGGATGGCGTGCCTTTCCATGAATGCTTTTGCAAAAGCCTTGGACCCTTCCAACTGGGCACCAAAGGCAGCCGGACCAATCACTGGTACCGAATCCAATCTCAGTTCCCGGGCGGCTTCCGTACTCAATGGAACCGGATTGTTTTTAAAATAATCAACCACACCTTTCACCAGTGGCTCTTCCGGTCCAACTATGATCAAATGAATTTCATTATCAAGACAAAACTGGCGGATGGCAGGAAAATCAGTGATAGAAAGCGGAACATTCGTGCCGCAATTTGCCGTACCAGCATTTCCCGGAGCAATGTATAATGAATCGCAAAGCGGACTTTGTTTAAGTTTCCAGGCCATGGCATGCTCCCTACCACCAGATCCGAGCAATAATATATTCATGATTGACTATTCGTTTCAGGCTGCGAAAATAGGGAAATGGTACCAGCCCGCCGGTTTCCCATTTTTATCCTTATTTTCCGGCCCTGAACTACAGCCAATAAAACCGACAAACTCATGAGTCAAACGCAGATCGCTGCCCAAAAAAGTCATCCAAAAGGGCTTTACATTCTTTTTGCCACTGAAATGTGGGAGCGCTTCAATTACTATGGGATGCGCGCCGTACTGGTTCTATTTATGACAAAGGCCCTGGTCTTTGATAAAGCTTTCGCCTCCAACCTTTATGGCTCCTATACAGGTCTTGTTTATCTTACCCCATTAATCGGTGGATTTATCGCAGATCGCTACTGGGGCAACAAACGCTCAATTATTGCAGGAGGATTACTGATGGCGATGGGCGAATTCATCCTGTTTTTCTGCGGTAGTTTATATGCCTCCAATCCCGGATTATCCAGCGTCCTGTTTTTCTCCGGACTGGGTTTCATGATTGCGGGAAATGGATTTTTCAAACCGAATATTTCTTCACTGGTCGGACAATTATACCCAGATGGAGACCGTCGTAAAGACGCTGCCTATACCATTTTTTACATGGGAATCAACGTGGGAGGTGCATTAGGACCGATTGTTTGTGCCTTTTTGGGAGATACCGGAGATCCGGCAGATTTTAAATGGGCTTTTCTTGCAGGTGGTATTGCCATGTTGTTAAGTGTTATCGTACAATGGATATTCCAGGAGAAATATGTGGTTGACCCACAGGGAAAATCATTGGGACTGGTACCAGCCGACTCTCCTAAATCTTTTTCCAATCCATTACTCGTTGGTACCGGTTTAGCCATTTTATCAGCACTGATGATAGGATTGCTCTATATCGATGCTACTAAATTTTCCTTCCTAACCTACCTGTTGCTGGCATCTGCAATTTTTATCATCGTTTTTATCCTGTCTGACAAAACACTTACCAGGATTGAAAAAGAAAGGGTTATTGTTATTCTCATTGTTTCCTTCTTTGTGATCTTTTTCTGGAGTGCATTTGAACAGGCTGGCGCTTCACTTACCTTTTTTGCGGACGAACAGACCAATCGCGATCTGAACTGGGATATTCCAAAATGGATTATTTATCTCCTTGGAATAGCACTTGTTTTTTACCTGGGTCTTCTATTGAAAAAAGCCACTACGGCATTAGCAGGAACATTTGATAAACAACTTCGCATAACCGTTCAGGTATTACTGGCTGCTGCAATTGGCACGCTTGTTTACTTATTATTCCAGGTTGCCACCAACGGAACCGCTTCCATCTTCATTGGTACCATACCGGCCAGTGCTTTCGCCTCATTAAATTCCATCTACGTTGTGAGTTTCGCACCTGTGTTTGCCTGGTTATGGATAAAAATGGGTAAACGCGAACCTTCCTCTCCAACCAAAATGGCTATTGGTCTGATGTTGCTTGCCCTGGGTTATCTCTGGATTGCACAGGGTGTTGATGGGGTTCAACCCGGCATAAAAGTAAGCATGATTTGGCTGCTCGGCATGTACGCAATGCACACCTGGGGTGAACTTTGTCTGTCTCCAATCGGACTGAGCCTGGTAAACAAATTAGCTCCGCTGAAATATGCCAGTCTGCTAATGGCGGTCTGGTTTCTCGCGAACGCCGTGGCCAACAAATTTGCCGGCGTACTGAGTGCCCTTTACCCCGATGGCAAAAGCACCTATTTCCTCGGATATGAAATCGCCAACAACTATGATTTCTTCCTGCTCTTCGTTGGAATGGCGGGCGTTGCCTCACTTATCCTCTTTGGATTAACCAAGAAGTTGCAAAAGATGATGCACGAGAAAACGGAAGTATGAGTTATGAATTTTGAATTGAGAATTATGTACCCTCATAACTAATTTCTTAACTCATAATTCTCAATTCATTTTAAAATCTGGGTTTTTTCAACATTTTTTGTTGCCCCTTTTCTTTCTATTTTAAAAATATGGGAGCAAAGGAATTATTATTCAGAACGAGAGAGTTTGCTTTGAATGTTATTCAAATTTTAGACAAACTACCTGATTCAATAGGAAATAAAACAATTAAAAATCAATTGGTAAGATCTGCGACCGGAATGGCTGCCAACTATCGTGCATCAACCAAATCCCGATCTCTGAAAGAGTTTACAGCAAGACTGGGGGTGGTAATTGAGGAAGCAGACGAATCTTGGTTCTGGCTTGACCTGTTGGAAGTTTTGAATCCTAAACTTTCAGAAATATCGCTCCTTAAATCTGAAGCGTTTCAACTTACGGCAATATTTACCAGCTCCGTCAAAACAATTAAAAGGAATGCATGTGAAAAGGCACCAAATAATTCATAATTCCTAATTCACAATTCCTAATTGTTCTTAAAGGGAACAATCATCTCAAATGCCGGAATATCTACGGAAAAGTTTTTACGGGAATCGAGGTTTTCCATTTGGTAGGTGCCAGACATACGGCCCATTTCTGAGCGAAGATTACAACCACTTACGTACTGATATCGGTCACCGGGATAAAGAACGGGTTGAACACCAACCACCCCTTCCCCTTCCACTTCGCGGTGCTCTCCATTGGAATCAAAAATGAACCAATGCCGGCGATGCAGCTTAACGGGAAAGCTATTATGATTTTCAATGGTAATGCGGTAAGCGAACATGTATTCACCCGACATCGGATTAGAATAGTCAGGCTGATAAAACGTTTCCACACTCACCTCTATACCTTGTGTGGTTATACTGTTCATTCCGAAGAATTTGTTTAAAGGTATATAAAATCAACCGCTGGTGCCAGTTTTTGTTCATTTATTGGCAATTTCCTGACCGTCCCGCTGTACCTTTGCGCCACCTGACAATCATTCTTCAATTGTAAACATATGAAAATAGCTGTAGCCAAAGGTGATGGAATAGGCCCGGAAATCATGGATGCCGTTTTGCGCATTTTTGATGCAAACCAGGTTCCTCTCGAATATGAATTTGTTGAAATGGGTAAATGGGTGTTTGACAAAGGTTATTCCAATGGAATGACACCGGAAGCCCAGCAAACAATCGAAAATCTTTCAATCCTTTTCAAAGGCCCGATGGAAACCCCCAAGGGCAAAGGAGTAAAAAGCGTGAATGTTACCGCACGTAAAACCTGGAACACTTACGCTAATAAAAGAGCATTCCAAACCCTTCATGGCGTGGATACCGTATTCAGCAAAGCAGGAATACCCATTGACCTCACCATCGTTCGTGAGAATATTGAAGACACCTATGGTGGTATCGAGCATATGTTAACCCATGATGTGGCACTCAGTCGCCGTTTCATTACCCGCCCCGGAAGCCTGCAGGTTATTAAATACGCCTTTGAAATGGCCAGCAAAAACGGCGCCCGCCGGATTACCTGTGGTCACAAGGCAAATATTATGAAAATTACCGATGGATTGTTCCTGGAGGTATTTTATGAAGTTGCCAAACAGTATCCGCACCTGAAAGCCGATGATGTTATTGTAGACGATCTCTGTATGAAACTGGTGAGCCGCCCCAATGAATTTGACGTGGTGGTACTGACCAACCTTCAGGGAGATATTGTGAGTGATTTGTGTGCAGGACTGGTAGGCGGACTTGGATTTGCTCCCTCTGCCAATATCGGTGATCATATCTGTATTTTCGAGGCAGTTCATGGAACCGCTCCGGATATCGCAGGAAAAAATATTGCCAATCCAACAGCCTTGTTGCTAAGTGGTATCGCTATGCTTCGTCACCTGGGACTTATGGAAAGTGCAGCTGTAATCGAAAACGCATTGTTATACACGCTGGAATCAGGTGTGCATACGGGTGATTTCGGCGACAAAACCAAACCTTCCGTTAATACCACAGAATTTGCTGACGCGATTATCGGCAATATCGGTAAAACTCCTGCACACGGTGCCCGTCCAATTCTGCCAAATAAACCGGTAACCCAAACCGTTTATAAGTTGGAGAAGAACCCGCTTATCATGTCGGAAGAGCTGGAAAATGAAATGATTGTAGGGGTGGACATGTTCATTGAAAGCTTTGAACAGCCCCAGGAAGTTGCGGATAAATGCCTGAAGCATACCGGCGACCTTTTTAAACTGGTTACGATCAGCAACCGCGGTACACAGGTTTGGCCAAAAGGTTCTGTCTTTACCAATCTCGTAAACCAGTATCGCTGCCGCTTCGAAAGTATTGGAGATGCGCCACTTACGCAAACTGATGTATTGGAATTATACAAACGCCTCATGGCAGATTTCAAAATCTGTTCTACTGAGCTCCTGAATATGTGGGATGGGAAAAAGGCATATAGCCTTGCGCAGGGACAATAATGTGAGACGTGAAAAAATGCCGGCTCTGATGGAGCCGGCATTTTTTATGCATATTAGAAAGGTAGTTTGCGGGTAATGGCGAAGGAGACAAAGGAAACCGCTACCATCGTGATGATTGCCAGGAGTAGTAACAAACGACCTCTTCGTTCAACTTCCGGATTTTTATCACGTCTACCTTCATACCAGGTATAACCACTATACAACGATAACAGTACGGCACAAACGAAGATCAGCTGGTAAAGTCCCCAGGCCGCCCCTGCGGCATCTAATAAAAAGATATTTAATAGGTTCATGTAATTAATAGAATTGCGGCAGGCTGATCAGCCACCCATTTTTTTGGTTTTGGCATATCCGTTTTTCAGCAACCAGGCCAGTACTTTATCCCGCTGGTCTCCCTGCACCAGGATTTCACCTTCTTTTGCGGAGCCGCCCGTTCCACAATAGTTTTTTAATTGTTTTCCCAGGCTTTCAAGATCCTCATCGGTACCAATAAAGCCCGTAACCACCGTTACCGCCTTTCCTCCTCGCTGCTTGGTTTCGAGCCGAACCCGCAATACCTGTTGCGAAGGAGCCAGCGTTTCCTGGGACTGCTGCTCCTCCTCCATCCTGAAATTCGGATCCGTCGAATAAACAAACCCGAATTTATCTCCTTTATGTTTCTTACTCATAGTTGTTTTTTTCATCTCACGTCTCACGTCTCACTTCTCACTTCCTCATCGCTTTCAAACTCAAATCCACACTTTTCGCCTGGTGTATCAGGGCACCAACACTTACATAATCTACCCCGGTTTTTGCATACTCAAGCAAGTTAGTAAGATTGATTCCACCGCTTGCCTCTGTTTCAAAATCTTTTCCAATTACAGGCAGTGCCTGAGCTATCATATCTGGAGTAAAATTATCCAGCATGATTCGAAATACTTTTCCTCTTCCGCAGGCCACCAATTCTTCCACATCCGCGAGGCTCCTGGTTTCCACTTCAATTTGAATTCCGGGTGCCTTATCCTGAACATATTTCCAGGCCTTTTCTACGGCCTTTGTTATGCCTCCGCAATAATCGATATGATTATCTTTCAGCATGATCATATCATAAAGGGCAAACCGGTGATTCACTCCTCCTCCGATGGCAACCGCCCATTTTTCAAATAACCTGAAATTGGGAGTTGTCTTTCGGGTATCCAACACCTTTGTATGATAGCCTTGCAATTTTTCAGTGTATTGACGGGTTAATCCAGCAATCCCGCTCATTCGCTGCATACAGTTTAGTACCAGTCGCTCACATTGCAGAATCGTATGTAC
Source organism: Flavihumibacter sp. (assembly GCA_018993145.1). Taxonomy (GTDB): domain Bacteria; phylum Bacteroidota; class Bacteroidia; order Chitinophagales; family Chitinophagaceae; genus Flavihumibacter. Next base: position 472 of record JAGKTB010000241.1, on the reverse strand, counting down.
ACGCGCGTCTACTTCAAAGGCGATTTCACCATTCCGCATAATATCCCCATCTTTTTTAAAAAGCCTGAAGACAGCATCCGGCTCAACTAATTTAAAAATTCGCTCTGCAGCCTCAACACCAGCCAGTACTCCATCCTCCTTGATTTTAAGCACAGCAGTTCCCTTTTCGGTAGGAGGAATGCAACATAGCGTGGAATGATCACCGGTACCAATATCTTCCTGCAAAGCATCTTTTACCAGTTTTTCAAACAAGGCATCAAAATTCTTCATAGCCTCAAAGATAGGGACTTAGTTCCCTCAGCCCACCCCGCCGGGGCAGGTGCCACTCCACCAAGACGGATACCAACTAAACGGTGGAGTGAAGGAAGCGTGCATAAAAAATCCCCGCACGAAGCGGGGATCACAGCTTTCAATCAGAATATTGTATCTACTTATATATGGAGGTCTAACTCATACTTCATACTTCTCACTT
>JAGKTB010000240.1:0-3558 GCA_018993145.1 Flavihumibacter sp. | reverse complement strand
TAGCAACAGAGGGTCCTTTTTATGAAAGTACCTTAATCACTGAGGGAACACGGCAGATACAATGGATGGAAGGATTTTCAGCAGACAGCACTTATTGTATTTTTCATCTCCGTTACAAAACGAAAAGAGAAAAGATGGTGGTTAATTACAGGTTTATCTACCAGCAAAAAGGACTACAGTATACGAACATCCTGATCCCAAAAGAAGCCACAGGAAACCTTATACTGACCCGGATATACATTGGCAACAATGAAGAGACCAGTACATCTGAACGTTTTTATTTACCGGAGAATAAAACCAATCCTGAAATATTGCTTGAGAAATTCCGGACTCATCTGGAACCGGGTGAACAGGAAACATTCACTGTTTCAATTAAAACAGGTAACCGTTCGGCGGTAGCTGAATTAATGACAACCCTTTATGATGCCAGTCTTGATAAACTGGAAGAACATAAATGGGAACTTCCTTCCTTCAATAAGCCCTATTTATCCGACAGCTGGGTAACAGCCATCAATTCCATGAACAGGCTTGAAAAAGAGATAGTTCCTTCTTTAACCTTCAGAAAAGAAAAAGCTTTCTGGTGGATGCCCGCAAGCTATGCTGCAACCATCAATCTTACTTCAGAGGAAGACTATCTTCCCTTGTCTAACCTGCTTGCGGGAAGAGTTGCCGGTGTTCAGATCCAAAATACGCCAGGTCTCAGTGAAGTAGTGGTAGTTGGCTATGGTACAATAAGAAAACATGTAACAGGAAGTATCATTAACATTCGCGGCAGCAGCAGTCTGACTGGTTATTCAAACCTCCTTATTATACTGGATGGAGTCCCTTATACCGGCGATCTTTCCAAATTGAATCTTTCCACCATACAAAATAACCTGCTTTTGAAAGGTGCAGAAGCGACTGCATTGTATGGTTCCAGGGCAGCCAACGGAGTATTGCTCTTAAGCACCAATGGCCCGGTTAAATTACCAGCGCCTCCAACTCCTCCTGTTGTGATCCGTAAAAACTTTAATGAAACAGCCTTTTTCTATCCACAATTGCATGCCGACAAAAAGGGCATGTATCATATCAGGTTCCGGCTTCCTCAAACAGCCACCGAGTGGAAATGGAAATTATTATCGCATACCAAATCAGCTCAGTTTAGTTACCTGGAAAAGTCTATTTATTCTCAACTCCCATTGATGGTATTGCCGGATCTCCCCCGTTTTCTTTACCAGGGCGATAAAATAGAAATACCAACCCGGATTGCCAACCTGGACACCCTACCCATTGATGCAACGCTTAGCTGCATAATTGAACAGGAACGTACAGGAAAAGATGTAACCAGCCTTTTTCTTGCTGAAACAACCACGACTATCCGGCTGGAACCCAAAAGTACTTCCTATGGGAAATTTCAACTGGCTGTACCTGACACCATGCTGGATCCGATCCGCATCCGGTTCATTGTAAAATCCAGCCGCTTTTCAGATGGTGAAGAACATCTGATTCCAATCCTATCCAGAAAGCAATTAGTTAGTCAGTCTGTTCAGGTTAGTCCGGCTGATGCCGGCAGCTTAATCCAGGCACCTGCCCTTCCATCGGATGCTGTACCCTTTGGAATAGGTGTCAGTATTCCAGCTCAACCACAGGCAGCTTTATTATACTCACTTCCATCATTGGCAAACTATCAATTTATCTGTGCAGAACAAACCACCAACAAATTGTTGGCTCACCTGATGGCAATTGAAGTCGTAAAAAAAGGAATGGTTCTTCCCCGCGCAGATAAAAAGGATCCACTAGCACCAACTGTTAAATTATCCAACCTCCCTGCTTCGGTTCGATCCACAGCAATGCCCTGGCTGGAGTTGGCGGAAAAAAATCAGCGGGAACAAAACGCATTGAATGAACTACTGGATACTTCTTTTTCCCTTTCAAAAGCAAAAAAATACCTGGATGATGTAATGGATATGCAATTATCCAGTGGAGCGCTACCCTGGTTTAAAGAAGGAGAACCGGATTTTTATATTTCTGTATATATTATGCAGTCCTTCGGAAAAATGAAAGATAAAGGCTACCTGCAATTATTGGGTAACTATGCGTCTGAAAAAGTAGCAACATTCCTTTCGTCACTCATTAAGTTCTGTGACAACGCCGCCAGCAATGAATTGACTACCAACCAAAGATCCAATTATTTATATGCCCGCAGTTTTTTTGCAGGCACTCATCCATTGCCAGATTCCGGTTTTCGCACCTATAAACCTATTCTCACTGAAAGATGGCGTTCTGCTAACAGCTATTCAATCAGTGAACAAGCGAGGCTTGTTACTACCACACTCAGACTCTTTACACCGGATGATGAATTGTATAAGCGGGCTTTAAAGCAATTGGACATCATTCGGCAGGCGGGGATTTACGAAGAAGGAAAAGGAATGCGCTGGAGAACTGTTTCCAATGAAGACGAATTATCTCATACTCAGGAAGAATTACTAGCGCTGATTCATGAAGCCTTCTCATTTGAACCTTATTATCAATTGTATACAAAAGGAATCCTACAATGGATCTTACATTACAGGAGTCATCATGATTGGGGAAGTACGAAAGCTGCTGCAGCGATGATTTATCAACTGGCAACTGAAAAATATGCAGACAGTTCCGGTTATTCTGCCTCTACCATAACTTATCAAAAGCAGGCACTAACTGTCAGCAATAATCTTTTAAAGGGTAAACTGACTGAATTTCAGCCTGTATCCGGCGCTGCCTTTTCTCCCGTGCAAACCAATCCGGTTACTGGTAAGCCAACTGCAACATTGCTTCAGTATTATTACTTCAGCAATACGGTAACGAATAATCCGGCTGCTGTCTTACGCTCAGAAAAACAACTTGAAAAGTGGAATAGCGAAACTTCCAATTGGGAAAAAATGGAACTTCCTTACCGATGTAAGGTCGGTGATAAAATTCGCGTTTCCCTGCATATGAACAGTTCCAAACCGCTACAATACCTGGTTTTAAATGACAGGCATCCCGCAACCATGGAACCCGTAAGAAGTTTAAGTGGCTATCAGTATGGAGATGGAATTCGCTATTATACTTCTGTGCGCGATATTGGGCATCATTTCTTTGTATCGCGTCTACCCTTGGGTGAAACCATGATTCAATACGAGATGAAAATTACTAAAGCAGGCAGTTTTACCAGCGGCATCTATTCAATCCAGGCGATGTATCAGCCATCCATACAAACCATGGGATCCGCTTATACAATTGAAGTAAGTGCAGAGTAGGTGAAATCCATCCAATGTGAAGCAGGATGGCTTATTCCACAACGCTGAGCAAGCAGGGTAAGTAGTTGCGAAGGAGTGCAGCCACTTTTCATGAGTGTATGCAAACTTTCGGCGCCTTCCGATTTGGAGAGTTTATAGCCAGCCTTATCTGTAAGCAAGGGATGATGAAAGTGAACAGCAGTTGCATAAGTGTTGTTGTCCAATGAATGACTCAATGCCACCTGTGCAATACTACTTTCCAGCAGATCAACACCCCGCACTACCAGGTTTACTCCAAACTGCGCATCATCCACTACCGAAC
>JAGKTB010000239.1:0-4177 GCA_018993145.1 Flavihumibacter sp. | reverse complement strand
CTATATATCATTCCACCGGTTGGCGTGAACCTCTCAAGCACCCGTTTTTCAATTTCCCGACTGGATGAGTTGTTTCATATTGAAGGAACGGCACAAAAGCCTGTAAAAAATCTGACAATAACCGGTCTAACACTTACCGGCACCAACCGTACGTTTATGCATAACCGTGAGCCACTGCTGAGAAGTGACTGGACGATCAACCGGGGTGCTGCTTTATATATGGAAGGCACGGAAGATATCCGGATTGAACGCAATGAGTTCACTGAGTTGGGAGGACATGCAATTTTTTTCAGCAGATACAACCGCAGAGGTCAGGCAGTATCGCATCATATCCATAATATCGGTGGTAATGGAATTGCATTTGTCGGAGATCCCGGCGCAGTACGTTCACCACTGTTCAGGTATGAACAAACTCAAACGCTGGAGGAAATGGATCTTACTCCAGGTCCAAAGTCGGTGCATTACCCGGCCGAATGCAAGGTTGAAGACAACCTGATTCATGATATCGGGACCATCGAGAAACAGGTGGCAGGAGTTCAGATCAGTATGTCAATGGATATATGGGTGCAATCAAATACCATTTATAACGTACCAAGGGCAGGTATTAATATTGGGGATGGTTGCTGGGGCGGACATATTATCAGTAAAAATGATGTATTCAATACCGTACTGGAAACAGGAGATCATGGAGCGTTCAACTCCTGGGGAAGAGACCGTTACTGGCTTCCTTCCATTGAAGCAGTTGACAGCCTGGTTGAAAAACATCCGCTGCTTCCCTATCTTGACATAATTAAACCGATAACCATCAGTAATAACCGATTTCATTGTGCTCATGGATGGGACATAGACCTGGATGATGGTAGCAGTCGCTACCGGATTTATAATAATATTTGCCTCAATGGTGGTCTGAAATTGCGCGAAGGATTTGATCGCATAGTGAGCAATAACTTTATTATCAACAATACCTTTCATCCTCACGTATGGTATGCCAGCAGCAAGGATGTATTTACCCGCAATATTGTAACAACCGCTTATGCGCCCATTCGTGTTCGCAATTGGGGATTGAGAGTTGATTCCAATTTTTTCATCCATCCCCAGGGATTGCAGGAAGCCCGCAAACTGCATACAGATGCCCACAGCACCAGCGGTGATCCTTTATTCATTAAACCTCAGGAAGGAAATTACGGACTACTGCAGAACTCACCTGTTTTCGCATTGGGTATTCAATCAATTGATCAGAATCAATTCGGTGTTCGTTCCGCAGAGCTGAAAAGGCTGGCAATTCAGCCACCTGTGTTGCCTGTTTTGTTATTGCAGCAGGAAACCTCCACTGGTACAATGACCTGGCTTGGAGCCAGCGTGAAAAACATAGAAACCCTTGGAGAACAGTCCGCCTCTGGTGCCACCGACCGAAATGGCGTTTTATTAGTGGAGGTTCCCACAGGAAGCCAGGCAGCCAGCAGCAAACTGGAAGCCGGAGATATTATCCTGGCCATTAACGGACAAGCTGTTAATAACCTGACAGACCTTTTTACAGCCATGCAGCAAAACAGCTGGCAGGGCCAGGTTGAATTGAAATTGCTGCACCATCAGCAAATACTGCAAAGGAGGATTCAGCTGAAATAATAGTTCGTAATTCTACTCTAAAGGATATACTTAATTCCATTTAAAGAAAATATGTAGCCTACCGTCGAATAAGTTTAGACAACGGAATCAATAAGTGCAATTTTGTAGTGCAATTACAAATTTCTACTTAGAAAACCGTACCCGCTGTGAAAAAACTTGTACTTATTTGCTGGATTCTCCTGTTGCAACTGGTAGTTTTTAGCCAGGCCAGGGTAACCAGGATAATAACCGATTACAACGTTTTTTTTTCATCGCAATCAAACAATATCAACTCCATCTTACCGGATAACAGTCATAATCTGCTTGGCTTTACCTATAATGGCACTACTTATTCAACCGGTGTGGATGATTCGAAACTTACTGCCAATGGTGTAAGTTTTGTACCTCAAACATTTCGCGCTATCCCGCTTAACAATGTTCCTGTCAGTGGGGGCAGTAGCTATTTTGTAGGACTAGGACAATTATATGATGGCGTACACAACGGTGTAAATAACAGTTCCAGCCACCCCTTTCAGGGCAGTCCGGTGAGTGCCAGCACACTGGCCTCTTTTCTGACAGATGGCATCAATGGTCTGAATGTAGGTACCGGCCTTGCCAATATTCCGGCAGGTTCTGTTTTGCAATTCAATTTAGGTTCCAGCGGTATATCAGCAAGTGCAATCGGCGATGGTATTCCCGATGTATTATTTGTTCAGATAGCTGATCCAAGTTCAGTCGGCGACCGGTTGAAATTCATAAACAGCAGCGGTGCAACGGTTGGAACCGAATTTACTTTTAACCTTACAAGCACTGCCATGTTCCCAAGACTTGCCAATTGGCGGGCAGATTTCTATAATATCAATAGTACACAAACTAGCACCAGTTTTATCAATACAATCCGGCCAATCGTTATGCTGGCACTGGATCTTTCACAACTCGGCATTACAACCAGTAACTATACCCAGGTAACCCAGCTGGTATATACAACATCCGGGCAATCAGATCCTGCATTTGTTGCATTTAATGAACCCTCGGTAAACTTGCCAACGCGGCTGGGCATCTCTGCACAGCCAACCATTTATCAAACAAACCAGGCACTGAATCCTGCATTCCAGGTGCGGCTACTAAACAGTTTTGATCAACCGATTCTTCAACCCAATGTGGCCATAACTGTAACCGTTGAATCCGGAAACGGACAGGTCGCAGGAACCCTTACGCAGTATACGGATGCAAATGGCATTGCCTTCTTCCATGACCTTTCATTAAATGGGAACAACACGCATACCCTGCGTTTCAGTTCCTCCAGTCTGAGTCCGGCAATTTCAGACCCCCTGATTTACAGCACGCTATTGCCATTAAACTGGGTAAGCTTTAGCGGCCAGCTAAAAAGCAGTTCCATTCAGTTGAACTGGAGCACCAGCCAGGAACAACAAACCTTTGATTTTGTAATTGAAAGAAGCTCCAATTCACAACAATGGCAAACTATTGGACAGTTGTCTGCAGCGGGTTCTGCGCAGGGAGTAAGACAGTATACCTGGAACGATCAACAACCAGTACAGGGCAGCAATTTTTACCGGATTGTTCAACGTGATCTGAACGGTCGCCAAACAACCAGTAAAGTTATAAAGGTGCAGTATAATCAGGAGGCAGCCGTTCTGGTCAGGGTTCTATCCAATCCGGTTATTGGAGGCCAGCTTCAGTTGGAAGTAAGCATTCCGACCACCATTCAACTCTTTACCAGCAGCGGTGCTTTGATTTTGACGAAAACCTTGCCAGCAGGTCGATCCAGCGTTTCACTTGATGGTCAAACAGCTGGAATTTATTATCTGAAAGCTGGTAAAAAAATAGTTCCCCTGGTTCTGCAATAAGACATCCTTATTTGGGTTTAGAATTTGTACATTTACTTAGTCCAATTCCTAAACCCTTTCACTGAAGGATATGTCAAGTATTTTAAACAATCCGATTTCTACTGAACTAACCCAATTGCATCATGTAGAAACGCTGATTAAAGCAGGCACCTGGATCTTTGATCTGCAACAGAATGCGATATATTGGTCTGACGGTGTTTATAAAATGTTGGGCTATGAGCCGCAATCCTTCGCTGTTGATTTTGAAGTTGGAACCAATACCATCCATCCCGATGACCGCAAACGAGCTGTGCAGCACATGCAGGATGTGCTTCAGAAAAATCTGGAATACAACATAACCAAAAGGCTTATTAACAGCAGCGGCCAGGCGATACTGGTGCAATCCAAAGCATCCATCATCAGAGATGAATTGGGAAAGCCAATCAAGTTAATAGGTGTTTTTCATGATATAACTGAGTTTGTTGAAATAAGGCAACAACTGGAAGAAGCCCGCCATACCAGTCACCTCTTGCTGGAAAATGCGGATGGTATTTTTTGGGAAGCAGATGCAACAGATTTTCGTTTTACCTATATTTCTCCCCAGGTTGAAGAAATAACCGGATATTCTCCCGAAGAGTGGCTGGCGGATCCGAATTTCTGGAGTAACCACATACATCCGGAAGACCGGGATGCAGCCATTCGATTTTTCCACCGTGAAACTGCCC
>JAGKTB010000238.1:0-4987 GCA_018993145.1 Flavihumibacter sp. | reverse complement strand
TTCAAAATTCTCGTAGGCGGTGTTCCAGGTGCCTAGGTCGCTCCAGCCGAAAGATGATGGTATAACATACACATTATCAGCCTTTTCCATGATTCCAAAATCAATGGAGATATTGGTACACTGTGGATAAATGGCTTCCAGTGCTTCGGCTTCTGCAGGGGTATTGAATTTTTCCTTTTCAGCCGCGAATACCTCATACATTTCCGGAAGGTATTTCTCAAAGGCAGGCAGGATATTTTTTACCTGCCATATAAAGATGCCGGCATTCCAGAGAAACTCCCCACTGGCCACAAAGGTTTTCGCCAGCTCCAGGTTGGGCTTCTCGGTAAAGGTTTTAACCTTATATACATTGTCAGTTATGGCATGTTGTTCAAACTGAATATAACCATACCCGGTATTGGGATGCGTTGGCTTGATTCCCAGGGTAATGAACGCATTGTGTTTATTTACAAAGCTCAATGCTTCCAGGCAAACCTTGCGGAAGGCGATGGTATCCAGGATCAGGTGATCGGAAGGCGCCACAATCAGGCTGGCCTGGGGATCCATCTGCTGGAGCTTGAAGGAAATATAGGCAATACACGGCGCCGTATTCTTCCGGGAAGGTTCACCCAGGATATTGGCTACCGGCAAATCAGGCAGCTGGGTGGCCACGATCTCCGCATATTCATCTGAGGTAACAACGAAAATATTCTCTTTGGGAATGAATTCTGCAAAACGCTCATAGGTCCATTGGATAAGGGTCTTACCCGTATTCAGGATATCCAGGAACTGTTTCGGGTAATTGGTACGGCTCATGGGCCAGAATCGACTTCCGATTCCTCCGGCCATAATGGCTACGTAGTGATGTTTGTTCATTATAAAAGGCCTTCTTTTATTAGGTCGTGTAAATGTAAAACGCCAAGATACTCCTGATTGGTGTCAACAACAACCAATTGCGTGATATCATGTTTGCGAAGCAGGTCCAGGGCTTCAATAGCCATAGCATCCGGACCGATCTGTTTGGGGTTGCGGGTCATGATTTTTTCTGCGCGCACACTGGTTAATTCAGACTCCTTTTCCAGCATCCGGCGCAGGTCACCATCTGTGATGACGCCCAGCACTTTTTGAGTGGAATCCGTTACCACCGTTACTCCCAGCCTGCTTCCCGAGATGGATATGATGATTTCTTTCAACACTGCATCCGGTGCAATCGCCGGCCGCTGGTTCTGCACATACAGGTCTTTCACCCGCAGGTACAGGCGCTTGCCAAGATTGCCTCCCGGGTGGAATTTGGCAAAGTCCTGCCCGTTAAATCCTTTCATTTCCATCAGGCAAACTGCCAGCGCATCGCCCATCACCATTTGTGCAGTGGTACTGCTGGTGGGAGCCAGGTTATTGGGACAAGCTTCTTTCGAAACCGTGGTATTGAGCACAAAATCCGACTGGTGTGAAAGGAAGGATTGTGTTTGTCCGACCATGCCAATCAGTTGATTACCAAAGTTTTTAATCAGTGGGACCAGCACTTTGATTTCCGGACTTTCACCACTTTTACTGATAATCAGCACGATATCCTCTTCCTGTACCATACCCAGATCGCCATGGATGGCATCTGCTGCATGTAGAAAAAGAGCCGGGGTGCCGGTTGAATTCAGGGTGGCTACAATCTTTTGGGCTACAATCGCGCTTTTGCCAATTCCGCTGACTACCAGCCTGCCCTTGCAGTGGAAGATTGCCTGAACCGCCTGCGCGAAATCCTCGTTCAGATAGGCCTGTAACCCTTCCACAGAGCGGGTTTCCAGTTCAACAGTGCGACGGCCAACAGCCAGTATTTGTTCTGTATTCATATCAGGCGGCACAAAAATAGGAGATTTGGCTAAGGAGCGTTCGTTATTAACATTTTCGGGTGCTTTTCCCTCCTTATTTTCAGTAATTTCGCATCCCCCTGAAAAAAAGGGCCAAATCCACTGCTAGTTTTTCGTTAACTTATGAGGGTTCCGCTTCAAGTGAGATTGAAACTTTAAGACATGTCAACAACATCAAAATCCCGGAAAACCACCTCTGCCAAGGCAGATGCTGCAAAACCGGCCAAAGCCGCTACCAAAAAAAAGGTTGCTACTAATCATAATGGAGGTCTATCCCTTTCCGACTCATTACAGGAGTATTTCGGATTCAATGGATTTAAAGGACAACAGGAAGCCATCATCGAAAACCTGATGTCTGGTCGCGATACGTTTGTAATCATGCCCACGGGCGGAGGTAAAAGTCTTTGCTACCAACTGCCCGCTATGCTGATGCCTGGAGTGGCCATCATTGTATCTCCCCTGATTGCCCTGATGAAAAACCAGGTAGACCTGGTGAGAGGCTATAGCAGCAAGGACGATGTGGCGCATTTTCTGAATTCAACCCTTACTAAAAAGGAGATTCGCGAAGTACATGAGGACCTGCAGCAGGGCCATACCAAGATGTTATACGTAGCCCCGGAAACCCTGACCAAGGCCGAAAACCTGGAACTGTTCCGCGACCTGGAGATCAGTTTTTTCGCGGTGGATGAGGCTCACTGTATTTCGGAATGGGGACATGATTTCAGACCCGAATACCGCAGGCTGCGTGAAATGATGGACGTGATCAATGACAAGATCCCGGTCATCGCACTAACAGCAACGGCTACCCCAAAAGTGCAGAGTGATATTGTAAAGAACCTCGGACTGCGGAACCCCGAGATCTTTATTTCTTCTTTTAACCGGAATAATCTTTACTACGAGATCCAACCAAAGATCAAAAAGGATCAGACCATTCGTAGCATCGTAAAATATATTGTACAGAATAAAGGCAAGAGTGGTATCATCTACACCCTGAACCGCAAGACCACAGAAGAACTGGCGGATGTGCTGGTGGCCAATGGCATCAAGGCGGTTGCCTATCATGCCGGCCTGGATTCCAAACTGCGGGCTGAGCGCCAGGATAAATTCCTCAATGAGGATACGCAGGTGATTGTTGCAACCATCGCCTTTGGCATGGGTATCGACAAGCCCGATGTGCGCTTTGTGATTCACTATAATATTCCCAAGAGTATTGAAAACTATTACCAGGAAACCGGCCGTGCTGGCCGGGATGGACTGGAAGGTCATTGTATCCTCTATTATTCACATAAGGATGTGGCCAAGCTGGAGCACCTCATGCGTGATAAGCCTCTGAGTGAGCGGGAAGTGGGTGCGCAGTTAATCAACGAAACGGTTGCCTATGCAGAGAGTGGCGTATGTCGGAGAAAAATTCTGCTGAGTTATTTCGGAGAAGAGTGGACGCAGGAAAACTGTGGCGGTTGTGATAACTGTAAACATCCGAAAGAGCAGGTGGAGGCAAAAGACAATGCCGTGAAAGTGCTCAAACTGGTGAAGAAACTCAATGAAAGTTTTGCTACTGAATATACCGTAAATGTGATGATTGGCCGGATGACTCCCCAGATTCAGATGTACCGTCACAACGGACTGGATGAATTTGGTGCAGGCAAGGATCAGCCTGATCATTACTGGAGTTCGCTGATCCGGCAAATGTTGCTGGGCGGATTACTCACCAAGGATATTGAAGAGTATGGTGTATTGAAACTCTCCAAAGCGGGAGAAGCATTTCTCAAGAAGCCGAAGAGCTTCAAGATCGTGTTGAACAATCTCTATGAGGATGCAAATGAAGATGATGAGGAAGGTGGTGTAGAAACCGGTGGTGCTGTTTCCGCAACTGATGAAAAGCTGTTTGAGATGCTGAAGGAATTGCGCCAGAAGGAAGCCAAGAAAAAAGGCCTGCCTCCTTTTGTGATCTTCCTGGAAACCTCGTTGCAGGATATGGCAACCCTCTATCCCACTACAGTGGCGGAGCTGGATAAATGCCAGGGCGTGAGTAAGGGAAAAGCCATCCGTTATGGAAAACCCTTTGTGGAGCTAATCGCGAAATATGTTGAGGATAATAATATCGAGAAGCCGGATGAGTTTGTGATGAAGAGTGTGGTGAACAAAAGCGGTCTGAAAGTTTATATCATTCAACAGACAGATAAACGCATTCCGCTGGAGACCATCGCCAAGAACAAAGAGCTGCGGCTTGATGCCTTGCTGGAAGAGATGGAAACCATCGCGGCCAGCGGCACCAAACTGAACCTGGATTACGCTATTGACGAAATGCTGGATGAATACGAACAGGAAGAGATCCTCGATTATTTTAAGAGCTGTGAAACCTCCTCTTTGCAGGTAGCTCAGGAAGAAATGGCCGATAGCAATTTCTCCTGGGAACAGCTGAAGATCATGCGTATCAAGTTCCTTGCGCAGTACGGAATGTAATTGAGAGACTGATGTATATTAGGGGAATGAAGCATTCCCTTCAAGCCCTAAGCCTGATTGCATTGCTGGCAGGCGCCTGTTCACAATCTTCCTCCAACCTCGACTGGCCCGTGTATGGCGGGTCGAAGGAGAATAACCGATACTCGGCAGCTGCCCAGATTGATACCTCCAATGTGCAGTTATTAAAGCAGGTTTGGGAATATCGCACCGGCGATGCAGATTCCTCTACCCAGATTCAGGTCAACCCCCTTGTGGTGAATGGCGTGCTCTATGGTATCAGTCCCAAACTGAAACTTTTTGCCCTGGATGCGGTTACCGGCCAACAACGCTGGGTCTATGATCCGGTTACAGATAGTGTAGGGGAAGAAATAAAAGGGGAAGGCTATTTTTCTTTCAACATAGCACGCGGACTTGCCATGTATACCAACGGTGATGAACAACTGCTGTTCTATTCCGCGAATTCCAAATTGTATTGTATTGATGCCCTAACAGGAACGCCTGTCCGCAGTTTTGGCAACGCTGGTAAAATTGATTTGCGCGATGGCCTGGACCGCGATGCGGCAGATTTGTATGTGGCAGGAACTAGTCCGGGTATCATTTACAAAGACCTGATTATTGTAGGCATGCGGGTGGCAGAGGAATCAAAAGCGGCACCCGGACATATACGCGCCTATGATGTTCAC
>JAGKTB010000237.1:0-3629 GCA_018993145.1 Flavihumibacter sp. | reverse complement strand
TTATTTACCGCAGAGGATATACGAATGAGCAGCTGGATTTACCAATGATGCAGCCATTTTCTTATGGCGTTCGTTTGCAATATGCCAGAAATGCGTACTCTGCAGAGGCCAGCCTGGATGGGGCGGTAAAACAATGGAAGTACAGTCCACTATTTGGTGAAACTGCTGCACCGGCATATACCATCGCAAGCCTGGGGGCCGGATACCAATTTAAATGGAAGAAAAATACCTTTCAGCTTAGAAGTGGAGTAGAAAACATCTTCAACAGGTATTATACCACATTTGCTGATTGGAACAGGATACCCCGTATGGGAAGAAATCTGTTTCTGAATCTTATTATCGGGTTTTCGGAACCGTTAAAAGCAGGGCTTTAGTATTTTAGCGGCTGTTATGGAGCAGCAGTCAACAGCCAGTCCGGCATCAAACCAACGGCAACGGCTAACCGAAGTGGCGCGTGTATTTCTGAAACTTGGAATAATCGGGTTTGGTGGTCCGGCTGTGCATATCGCCCTGATGGAAGAAGAGGTGGTGCGCAAGCGCAATTGGATGACCGCGCAACATTTCCTCGACCTGGTGGGTGCCACCAATTTAATACCCGGTCCCAATTCCACAGAAATGACGATGCACTGTGGTTTTGAACGGGCAGGTTGGAAAGGTTTGGTAGTTGCGGGTGTTTGCTTTATCGTTCCTGCGGTGCTGATAACAGGTCTGTTGGCCTGGGCCTATCAGCGATACGGGCAATTGCCGGAAGTAGCTCCTTTTATTTATGGCATCAAACCGGCCGTACTATCAGTAGTGCTGGCGGTGATGATCAGTCTGGGTAAAAAAGCGGTGAAAAACAGACAGCTGGCACTGTTGGGTATATTGGCGCTGATAGCTGTGCTGGCTGGTATGCATGAGATATATGTTTTGTTTGGAGCCGGGGCAATCGGTATACTGCTGCATTATGCACAATCCAATCGCTTATTGAAAGGATTTCTGCCAATTCCACTATTACAGGTTGTTCAGGAAGTTCCTGCTCTGATGAATGGGAAAATCTTCTGGATCTTTTTAAAGATCGGTTCCATTTTATATGGCAGCGGATATGTCCTGTTCGCTTTTCTGGATGCAGAATTGGTCAGCACGGGTTGGTTATCAAAGCAGGTGTTAGTGGATGCGATTGCAGTGGGACAATTTACCCCAGGACCTGTTTTCTCTGCTGCAACTTTTATTGGCTGGCAACTGGGTGGGTTCGGAGGTGCCGTTGCAGCTACAGTTGGTATCTTTCTTCCTTCCTTCTTATTTGTGGCACTGCTGCAGCGATTGCTTCCCTTTCTGCGAAAATCTCCTGTTATGGCAGCATTTCTCGATACGGTGAATGTTGTTTCAGTGGCAATCATCCTCGCCGTATTGATTGAAATGGGCCAGCAAACCATTTCCGACTGGAGAATGATTGTAATTGCAGCTGCAGGATTTTTGGTTTCCTTTTTTTATCCCCGTGTTAATAGTGCGTTTATTGTTCTGGGTGGAGCGCTATTAGGGTATATTTTAACATTTGTGCGGTAAACTCTTTTCATCCCTTCCTGTTTCTCTTCCAAATAACTTCGTCATGAAATCAGTACTACTGGCAGTTTGTTTTACAATTTTTTCATTAGTTAGTTTTTCGCAAACGGGTAAGTTTCAGCTTTCCAGCCATATCCTGGATATATCAAAAGGTGCACCCGCAGCTGGTGTACCCATTCGGTTAGAAAAAATGGATCCTGCAGCCAAATCGTGGACAGTCGTGGATCAAAAAATAACAGATAAAAATGGCCGGGTTGGTGATTTTTTACCGGAAGGGAAGTCCAATACAGGTATCTACAAGCTGGTTTTTCTGACCAGCGACTATTTCAAAAAACAACAGCTGGAAAGCTTTTATCCTTTTGTTGAGATAGTTTTTGAAATTAAAGACAACTCTCATTATCACGTGCCGATTACTTTATCCGCATTTGGTTATTCCACGTACAGAGGGAATTAACTTATTTTTCCCGGGGTTCCAATCGTATACGATAAGCCTGGATCTTGGCTGGTTGCTCGGGTGATAAGGTAAAATACACTTTCAAGTCAGCTTTTTCTCCATGAAGGGTAAACGTTCCCCGCAGGTTGTTTTCTGCGATAATCGGAGAACTCCGGAGAATTTTCCCCGCAGCCTGGAAAATTGATTTGGCTTCTTTCCGTAAGCTGTCAATCTGGTAATCGAAGAAGAAATTTTCTGCGAAGATGGACGATTGTTCAGCATTTTTCCAATCCGGCAATAAGGCTGTTAGTTCCTGTTGACGTTGCAATAGGATAGGGGATGGTGGAACAGCCCGGGGTTGTAGTTCGGCTTTCTTTACCAGCAGGTCGAGCGATTGAATATTCAAAGTGGTGGCGGGTGCATAGGTCTGGTTGATGAAACTCACAATGCCGATTCCATTCTCAGGAAGGATGGTCCAGTTGCTGCCAAAGCCGGGTAATCCGCCACTATGCCCCACCGTTATACGGCCTTGACAATCCTTGCTCCAGCGAAGTCCGTAGCCATAACCGGCTGCAGTTGGACAGATTCTTCCATCCGGGTATTTGTAGTTGGGGTTGAGTCCGGCGAAATTCCAGGGTTGCTGCATTTCTCGCAAAGAACTTCTTTGAAGCGGACTGTTATCGGATCCATTTCTGGCCGGCCAGGCACTTAGCATGAAGTTCATATACCGTGAAAAATCTTCTGCGGTAGTAAGGATGCCGCCCATGATGCCGTATGCACCATCGTGTTCCATCGGTTGTGCTTCCCAGCTGGAATTCAGCCAACGGTATCCAATTGCCAGTGTACTATCGGGTACAGCACTGTATTCCCAATAGGTATGATGCATGCCGAGTGGTTTCCAGATATATTCTTCGATGTATTCCTGGTAGGACATGCCCGAAACTTTTTTGATGATCGCACCCAGCATGGCAAATCCCATATTACTGTATTCATAAGCGGTACCCGGACTTGTAGAAAAGGATATCCCTCTTTTGAACATGGCGTGCATGCTGTCTTCTGAGATATCCAGCTGACGGTCGCCCCATGGATTATCTTCCGGAAATCCGGCTGCATGTGTCAGTAGGTGCCGGATGGTGATCGGTGGTGCATCGGTGGTAGGATACTGTATGTCAGATAGTTCCGGTATATAAAGCTGCGCCGGTTCATCGAGCTGCAGTTTGCCCTGGTCGCGCAATTGAAGAATAGCTACTCCTGCGAAACTTTTTGACATGGAGGCAATACGGAAAACAGAACCGGGTTTAACCGGAATTCCCATCTCCCGGTTAGCCATACCCGAAGTTTTAAGATGCACCAGTTTCCCATTTGCAACAATGCCATAGATGTATCCTGGCTGGTTGTTTTTGGTGTCAAAATCTTTAAAAAGCTGATCTGTCTCTTTTATTGCATTTTTCCAGGTGTTGGAATTGATATCAACGGATTGAGCCTGTACGAACACTGTTATAAATGAGCAGATAAAGATGTGAATGATTTTTTTATACATAAATGATCAGGATGTAGGGATGAATTCACCTTCCAGGCAGGCCCCACGTGCATTGGTTTCACTTACCACTTGCGGGATACCGTTAATGATATCCAGGGATGGACGGTGAATATT
>JAGKTB010000236.1:0-5512 GCA_018993145.1 Flavihumibacter sp. | reverse complement strand
TATGTCAAACAGGAGGTAATTCGCCAATGCGTAAAAGATTTCAAAAATGATATAGCTGAGAAAAGCAAACCGGATGATTAGTTTCCAGTCGATGGTCCAGTTCTGTTTATGCTCTATGAAATAGGCGGCTCCCAAAACCGATAGAAAAACAAGCGGCAGCAATGCATAATATTTATGAAAGCTTACCATGAAATCAATTCCCTGCTTCCAACTGAAAAACAGGATACCTGTAAACAAAAGGCCGAGCAGGGTTCCTGTCAGCAGGGCAGAAGCGTAGATTGTTTTCAATTGTTCAGACTGATTTTAGTGCCCAGGATGGTTCCGACTACCTTCCCCTTGAATTGTTGGCCAATAAAAGGACTATTACTGCATTTGGACCGGATCATCTCCTTTGAAAATTCATATTCCAGATCCGGTTGGAAAAGTGTAAGATCTGCACAGGCACCTTCCCTGATGATTGCCTCAGGCAATCTGAAGATCGTTCTTGCATTCACAGAGAACAGCTTCACCAGTTGCTCCTCTTTCAGTTCTGGTAATGCCTTTTTAACCACACTAAAAGCAGATTCAAGACCAATCATTCCAAACTTTGCGTATTCGAATTCAAGAATCTTGGCATCGTAATCATGTGGCTGGTGATGGGTGGCGATGCAATCAATCAAGCCTTCCAATACCGCTTTTTTCAAAGCATCCCGATCAGTTGCAGTGCGCAGGGGAGGATTTACTTTCAGATTGGTATCATAGTGCACCAGGTCCTCATCGCAAAACAAAAGATGATAGGGTGTGATGGAACAGGTAATATCCAGTCCGCCTTCTTTGGCTCTGCGGATATATTCGAGTGATTTAGGTGAACTTACTGCTGTAAAATGAAGGCGACTTCCGGTATAACGGGCCAATTTGATATCCCTGGCTACCATCAGTTCTTCTGCCATCATTGGTTTGCCGGGAAGCCCTAATTGCGTGGAAATAATTCCTTCGTTCATGAGACCGTGAGGAGCCAGACTGGTATCATCAGGGATCTGGATTACCAGTCCGCCAAAAGCTTTTACATACTGCAGGGCCTTCACCAGAAGGCCGGATGATTGCACCGGTTTAAGCCCATCACTGAAAGCAATTGCGCCGCTAGCGTGCATATCATACATTTCAGCCAGTTCCTTGCCTTCGGTTCCTTTGGTAATGGCTCCGAGGGGCAGAACCTGCACCGGAAGTCCTGCGGATTTTGCCATAATATATTCTACCTGCGTTTTCGCATCGATGGCCGGTTTTGTATTCGGCACTACGAAAACCCGGGTAAAACCTCCGGCGGATGCAGCAGCAGCACCGGATTCCAGTGTTTCCTTGTGTTCTGATCCCGGATCATTGAAGTGGGCGAAAGGATCTACCCAACCCGGACTCACGACCAGTCCATCCATCTGTATAAGGTGGGCATCATCGGCAATCAGGCCTTGACCAATAGCGGTGATTTGTCCATCCTGGATGAGAATATCTTGTCGGGAACCGTTAAATGGAGAGCGGGGATCGTTGATTACAACCTGTTCTAATAAGTGTTTCATCAGCGTAGAATGCTGCGAAATTAGGATTGTTATTTCATTTTTGTGAAATCAAATTTTGGTGTACTTTTGCCACCCCGCAATTGAAAAACGCTGAGCGTTAAGCAGTTGTAAAGTTCGGGACGTAGCGCAGCCCGGTAGCGCGTTTGCATGGGGTGCAAGAGGTCGCTGGTTCGAATCCAGTCGTCCCGACATTCATTCAAAAAGGCAGCCCTCTGGCTGCCTTTTTCACTTCTCACCATTCACTATTTTTCACTTTTCACGTTTCACCTTTCACTTCTCCTGACATACTGTTGTCACAACCCCCTCTTTTCTTTGCTTCATCACTAAAATAAGTTTACCATGAATGCAACTATGAACCATCCTGTCAAAACGGAGATCCTATCAGCCACCGAATTACTGGAGCACTGGCAGGGACATCGCCGCCTGACCCGAAAGACAATCCTTGCTTTCCCCGAAAAAGAATTGTTTGAATTTTCCGTAGGAGGTATGCGTCCTTTCTTTGAACTTGTAATGGAGATGGCTACCCTGGCCGTTCCCGCCATCGAAGGTGTGGCCACCGGAACCTGGCCGGCAGTTGATCACACCGGTGGCGCAAAGCGTCCCAAAACCAAAGAAGAACTGCTGGATTTCTGGGATGCCGTAACAGAAGAGATGAATGCCAAATGGCCGTCAATTGATCCCGCCAGATTTTCCATCGTGGAAATGGCATTCGGCCAGTATGAAGGAACCAACCTTAGCACTATTCTTTACCTGATCGATAATGAGATTCATCACCGCGGACAGGGCTATGTTTACCTGCGGTCGCTGGGAATTGAGCCTCCTTACTTCTGGGAGAGATAAGGAAGCAGTCGTTCCGCCCAACGCCGGTATTCTTTAGCAGAAGGGTGAAGTGCATCGGCGGCAAGCAAGCTGCTGTCGGTAGCAGCTTCCCGGGTACCTGGAGTAATATCGATATAGCCAACAGCCTGCTCTTTAGCAAGCTGTTGGTTTATTTCATTAAAACAATTGATGGCTGCTGAAATCTCCTCCCTGTTACGATCTGCCGCAAAAGGAGTAACTCCCCAGTCGGGAATAGATAACACAACAACCTGCTGATGCACTCCACCTGCCAATGCAATCGCCTGAGCCAGGAGTTGCTTAAACTGGTGGGCATATTCTTCGGCTGTGCGTCCCCGGTATTGATTGTTTACCCCTATGAGCAGGCTGACAAAATCATAGGGTGGCTGAAATTGATAGGTTTCCATTGCTGCCTGCAATTCATCGGTAGTCCAACCCGTTCGGGCAATGATTTCCGGAGCAGCCAGGTCCAGTCCCTGCCGCCTTGCCAGTTGAACCAACTGATAGGGAAAAGATTCGGTAAGCAACACCTGCTCACCAATCGTGTAAGAATCACCCAATGCGAGATAACGGATCATATTATTGTGCAAGATATCCTCCGTCTACCGCATAATAAGATCCCGTTACGAAAGAAGCTTTATCCGAACTCAGCCAGAGTGCGAGTTCAGCTACTTCTTCCGATGTACCCAGTCGGCCAATGGGATGCAGCGATTTCACCTGTTCCATTGCGGCTTCATCCAAAGCATTAGTGAGTAGTGGCGTTAGTATATAACCCGGACCAATACTGTTCACCCGAACCCCCTGACTGGCATACTCAAGAGCAGTGGCTTTGGTGAGCCCAACCACTCCATGTTTAGCTGCCACATAAGCGGGAGAAAACCGGGTGCCCACCGCACCTAAAATAGAGGCAATATTAACAATGGCTCCACCATCGGATTTCAACATAGCTGCTACCTGGAAATGCATGCCATAAAAAACACCACTCAGGTTGATACCAATCACTTTGTTCCAGCCATCAATCGGATAGTCGGCCGTAGGCCCCATCGGTCCACCAATTCCAGCGTTGTTGCAGGCAATATGTAAGCCACCAAATTCCTGAACAGCTTTCTCTACCAGCAGGGGATTGTCTTCAATGGAAGAAGTATCGGCTTTAAAAAAGATGGCAGTTCCTCCTGTTGCAATGATCTCATTGACTGTTTCTTCACCTCCTGCCTGATTGATATCAGATACCACCACTTTTGCACCCTCCCGGGCATAAAAAAGGGCAATTGCTCTGCCAATACCAGATCCGGCACCGGTTACAATAGCAACTTTGTTTTCCAGTATAGCCATAATTGAATTTTTTTATAAAACTACGTGGTTGAGATACGGGGAAAACTGATAAGAATCAGGTCGGCAGTTAATTTTGAGTCCAGGCATCTCGCTCATCCGGACTGAATTTCCAGGGAGCGAAATTGTTTTCCACATTCGAGAACATGGCATTCCATTCCTGGGGAGCATTGCTGGCTTCCATGATCAGGGAGCGGCGCAGTTCCAAAATAATCTCCAGCGGACTGATGCTAACCGGACATGCTTCCACACAGGCATTACAGGTGGTGCAGGCTCTTAATTCCTCGGTAGTGATGTAATCGTTCAGGAGTGACTTTCCATCCGGTACAAACTCCCCGTTCTTATCAATATTTTTTCCCACTTCTTCCAGGCGATCGCGGGTATCCATCATGATCTTGCGGGGGGATAATAATTTACCCGTAATATTAGCCGGACAGGCAGCTGAACAACGACCGCATTCGGTACAGCTGTAAGCATCCAGCAGGTTTCTCCAGCTTAGTTCCATCACATCTTTGGCGCCAAAGGAATGCGCTTCACCCGCCTCGGTAGGAGCCAGCTCCGGTTGCATGGCATACAAAACTTCGTTCTGGATGGCCGGCATATTTTTCATTTTACCCTGCTCTTCCAATCGTGCATAATAGGCATTGGGGAAAGCGAGCAGGATATGCAGGTGTTTGGAGAAAGGCAGATAATTCAGGAAAGCAAGAATACCGGCAATATGCAACCACCAGCAAATGCGTTCCAGTAATATAAGACTGTTATCGCTCCAGCTATTTAACATGGGCTGAATAAACGAGGATACAGCAAATGCACCTGTTGCATGATCTGCATAGCCTGACACACCACGTTCCTGCAATACTACATCAGCAGCATTCATAGTCAGGAAAAGCAGCATCAGGACGATCTCCGTAATGAGAATATAATTTGCGTCTGAACGTGGCCATCCATCCAGGTCATTTGAAATAAATCGCCGGATCTTCAGCATATTTCTCCTGGTCAGGAAAATCACACAAACCACGAGTACCCCCAAAGCCAGCCATTCAAAACTGTTGATCAGAAAGCGATAGAATCCCATTCCAAGGAATCCCGTAAAGAGTCGGTGCGTACCAAGGATACCATCCAAGACAATCTCCAGGACTTCCAGGTTGATGATGATGAATCCGGCATAAATTATAAAGTGCAGGATGGCAACCAGTGGGTTTTTAAACATTTTCTTCTGGCCAAAAGCCAGTAGCAATACATTTTTCCATCTTTTGTCGGGATGATCACTAAAGTTTTCATCCTTACCCAGCAGGATATTGCGGCGAATGAATTTGACCTGCCTGGAAAAAAACCAGACAGCAGCAAGCAGTAACAATACAAAAGCAATTTGTTGCAGGTAATGCATAAGATCGGTATTGTGGAACTAAATTAAGTGATTTCGCACAGGCTCAATGATTTGTTGTAATTTTTCGCCCTGAAATTCAACTATGTCTGCGAATCGAAAATATATTCTGGATGCCCCGGCGGCAGCCAAGAAACTGGAAAGAATGGCCTATGAAATGGCAGAAGAACTGATTGGAACCAGGGAACCCATCATTATAGCCGGAATACGCGACAATGGTGTAGTGATGGCCCGCCTGCTGGCGAAACTGATTCATGAGATTGCGGAAATACCTTCTGATATTATTGAAGTAAGTCTTGATAAACGTCACCCAACTACCATCACCCTTAGCAAGGA
This sequence comes from Flavihumibacter sp., assembly GCA_018993145.1. Classification (GTDB taxonomy): domain Bacteria; phylum Bacteroidota; class Bacteroidia; order Chitinophagales; family Chitinophagaceae; genus Flavihumibacter. The sequence goes on along the minus strand of JAGKTB010000236.1, from coordinate 76 downwards.
AATGAATTTTTCCAATCGTACGATCGTACTCGTGGATGATGTAACTAATAGTGGTAAAACCATTTTATATGCCATG
>JAGKTB010000235.1:0-6434 GCA_018993145.1 Flavihumibacter sp. | reverse complement strand
CCGGCTACCAGCTATAAATTGCAGGATAAATTACTTGATGAGTCAATTAACCTATTCAAAAATTGAATCAAACAGGCAGCATAATTGAATCAAAACAAGTTTTAATTGAATCAGAATTGAATCAAATCCGATGAATTGAATCAGCTAGCGCGTTCACTCTTTCAACAACTCCGGATTTACCAGCCGGATCATCGCACTGCTTTGCTCATTGGCGAAGAGCCTGGCCTCAAATCTCTTGTCGCCCACAATCGCTACCATAAAGGAAGTGTTCGGGGGGATGCTTCCCAGGTTCTCGGCTACCATTACCAGCTCATTGTCCGCCTGCAGATCAGCCGCATTGATCTTAATCTTATAAGCATCCTCCGTTAACCGGATATTTTTAAATAACAACCTGCCATTCAGGAAAAGCGCTATAGAATCACCATCCACCTGGGCATTGTCGTAAAAGCGCAGCTCAATTGTCTTAGCCGTGATAGGGATCACCGTTTGCAGGACATTCTTACGGGTTGTGAATTTCTTTTCCACCACATCTATGGGTGCAGTTGCCACTGGAGCAGGAGCTGGTGTGGTTGCAACAGGAGCAGGGGTAGGGTTTGCAGCACCCGGCTCGGGAGCACTTACAGCAGGCGGAGGATTGCTCTTACCCGGAGCAACTATCACCATCACAGGTTTCATATTCTTCTCCTCCGGAAAATTCACTTTGGCCGTGATCTGCGAAATGCTGTCAATCAATACCGGATCATTACCACCCACAAAGTAATTGTCAATGATGAAATCCCACTCATCATTGAAGATAGGTTTGGACATTTTCTGGAGATGAACCTCCCCATTTTTACTGTTTTGTTTATCGCGACTGGAACTGGTGCCATCGAGGTACATTTCCTCGCCACCCGGACAATTAAAATCTGCTACCATCATCTGTGCACCGGCATCGGGCCGGAGTTGCATGATGCCCCCGGTGCCGTAATCATCCAGCAGCATCTCATCCCACCAGATCACCGAATTGGTATTGGGATCAAAATGCCCACGTAAACTGTAACGCTTATACTTGTTTTTCTTCTGGTAATAATAGGCTACTCCCACTAACTCATCTCCCGATTTCACAATCTTCACTTCGGCCTGCTGCCCCTTGATCTTGCCCCTCCAAACACCCGTAATGGTTTGCGCATTTACACTGAAAGAAATAGTAATAAACAATAGGCTGAGCAATAAAAAAGGGCGGCGACTAATTCCGGAGGAGTTCTTCATGTTGGATTGTTTCACGCTCCAAACTAACGAAGGAATCCCCCAAAATCGTTCGCCACCCCTTATTTTTATCTTTCCCTTAAGGAAATCCACCTTTCTCACGTCTCACGTCTGACGTCTCACCTCTTAAAATGCCTTCTTTTCATTGATCGTCTTCAACATCTCCTTAACCGCCGCCTCGATCTGTGCATCCTTTCCATTCAGGAAATCTTCGTACGAAAGTGGTACCCTTATATCCGGCTCCAGTTGTAAATTCTCGGTAGGTCTTCCTTCCTTCCCAATCGTAGCAACCATGGGAATACCAAACACGATGGTCGGATCAATCTGCTGCTCCCACCAAACTGCTGTACCGGTGCCCGGAACTGGCATTCCGATCAACTTACCCACGCCCTGCTGCTTGTACACATAGGGGAAGATAAAGGCATCGGAATAGTTACCCTCACTCATCACCACACAACTTGGTTTGCTCCACCTGCCTGCAGGCTCACCATCTTTCAGGCGATTGCCCTGTGGCGCGAAATCCAGGTAGCGTTTGGCACTCAGGAAAGTCAGCAGATCGTCGTGCAACCAGCCACCTCCATTAAATCGGGTATCTACAATCAGTGCTTCTTTGTCGCCATTCTTACCCAGCACTGCATCAAAGGTGTTTCTGAAACTGCCATCGTTCATGCCCTGCACATGCACATAACCCACTTTACCGCCACTTAGTTTGTTCACCATCGCATCCATCTTCTTCACCCAGCGTTTGTACATAAGTGATGCCTCGTCCTGGAAGCTGATCGGTTTGGTGGATTCCTCCCAGCGTTTGCCGGATGTTGGATCATACAAACTGAGCAAGGTATTCTTCTCTGCTTTGCGATTCAGTAAAGCTGTCCAGTCGTTCTCCTGGCTGATGGCCACGCCATCAATCTTTTCGATCACCACACCCGCTTTCACTTTACTTTCTGCACGATCCAGTGGTCCGCCTTCTATCACCTCCGTTACGATCAGGCCATTGCCGCCCTTGCTTTCATCATAGAGCAGGCCGAGTGCTGCAGTGGCATCGGGGTTTTGCATTTGCGGACTATAACGTCCTCCTGTATGCGAAGCATTCAGTTCACCCAGGAGTTCACTCAGCAGTTCCTGGAAATCATAGTTATTGCTGATATGGGGCAGGAAACGTGCATAGTCTTTTTTCAGTCCCTCCCAATCAATGCCGTGTATCTTGGGATCATAGAATTTCTTCTGTACCTGTCTCCAGGCATGATCAAAAATATATTCGCGCTCTGCCGCGGCATTTAAGACCATTTCGCCGTCAATGGAAATTGGACTAATCTTACCTGCCTCATCAATCTTCACCAGGGCACCGCGATTGGTTACAAACAGACTCTTACCATCCTTGCTCATCTGGATACCACTAGGTGTACCACCAAGTTTGGCCAGTATCTTGGTTTCCTTGGTGCGCGGTTCTGTAACCCAGAGATCATACCCTTTCTCAAAAGCCGCCAGGTAATAGATCTTAGAACCATCTTTGTTCACTGCATAATCCGCAATGGAGCTGGAATTAATGGTGAGCCTTGCCACCCTGTTCTCCAAATTCTCCAACAAGGGTGTCCACTTCGGTTTTTCCTCTTCAGGCGCCTTCACTTCCTTCTTCCCTTTCTTCCCTTCTCCTTTTCCTCCCTTCTCCATTACCCCCTCTTCCTTTTTTCCCTCTTCCTTTCCTCCATTCTTCCTCTCCTCCACCAACGCATACTCTTCCTTACTCAACTTAAACTTATCATAGAGGTCCTGGTCTAAAAACCCTGCATATATATCCACTTCCCTGCTGCCCTGCATGGCCAGTGATTTCCGGCCTTCCTTGGAACTGGTCCAGAACACTGCTTTACCATCCATGCCCCATTTGGAATTACCCTGACCAAAGCCACTCTTGATCGGATGCTGAATACCTCCGCTGCCATCGGCCTTGATCATGGCCATGTTATCTGAAAACATTTTGCCATCACTGTCATCACTGATGATCCACTGGCCATCGGGACTCCAGTTGAAATCCCAATCCCCATCTGAATAGGAATAATTATGCCCGGTGGGCAGGAGTGTGCGGGTTTTCTTAGTGGCAAGATTATATACTTTCAACTGATTACGCTCTGCTACATACGCGATCTCCTTTCCATCCGGAGAAAACTTCGGCTGGTATTCTTCTTCAGAGGTAGCAATCAGGGGAGTTTCATTTATAACTGTTGCTGCATAGAAATAAGGCTCTTCCGCGCGTGCAATGGTTGCCTGGTAAATATCCCAGTTATCATTACGCTCGGCAGCATAAATCAATGCTTTGCCATCCGGACTCCATTGCACCATTCTTTCCTGCTCTGGCGTATTGGTAATACGTTTGGTTTGTTTGCCTTCTACACTGGTTACAAAGATTTCGCCACGCGTTACAAAGGCAATCTCCTTGCCATTGGGTGATAATGCAAACTGCGTTACGTTTCCATTGATAGATACATTCTTCGTTACACCAGCGCGACCATCATTAAATATTTGAACAGCTAACTTCTTCGGTTGCTCACCCTCTTTCATCGTATAGATCTCACCGTTATAAGTATAACAGAGGGTATTGTCTTTACTCGCAGTTAAATGCCGCACCGGGTGGCGATCCAGTTTGGTCAGCTGTTGTTCCGCCATCCGGTTTAATACAGGTGCCTTGTAAATATTCTGGGTGCCGTTTTTCTCACTCAGGTAATAGATGAACTGGTCATCGCCGCTGAATACCGGCTCCCGATCCTCTCCCTCATAACCAGAGATTTTGCGAAAGGTGTTGGTGGCTGTTTCCATTACCCATATATCGCGGGTAACAGATGAGTTGTGGTGCTTACGCCAGGCATCTTCGTATCCCTTGCGATCCTGGAATACGATCTGTGTGCCTTTGCTGTTATAGCGTGCAATATCTATTCCAGCTGAGCTGAGCAGGATATTACGTCCACCTGTAACCGAAACGCTGTATAAATTCTGAAACAAACGCGGACTGTAAAAGCGAATATTCTCTGTAGGAATATTCCTCGCGCTTCCAAAGATCACCTGTTTGTTATCGGGTGAAAAATCAAAAGGAAAATCAGGTGAACTGTGATGTGTTAATCGAACGGGTGCGCCACCTGTTGCAGGCATTACAAATACATCAAAGTTGCCATAACGGTCAGATGCAAACGCAATGCTTTTGCCATCTCTGCTCCAAACCGGCATCATATCCTGTGACTCGTGAATGGTGAGGGGGATGGCAACCCCGCCGGTTGCATCCACGCGATAGATATCGCCCTTGTAACCAAAGGCAATGGTTTTGCCATCCGGACTAATACTGGGATATCTCATCCAAAGCGGATTTTCCTGGGCCTGCAAGCCTGTGCCGAGCAGGCAGACCAACAAAGCCTTATACATGTGTTTCATACTACAGCTGTTTAGAGCATTAAAGTTAAGGATGGATCAATTGCACGCGCCCCATGTTTAAACAAAGCGATTTCAATTGCCCCGATTGATGGAATTTTAATACAAATGATTTTGATATGGCAACACCTGGAATGGTATTAATCGACGCCCTGAGGAAAACAGCTTCCAATCTGAGGAGCGGTGCTTATTATGCCTGGGGCCATCATGGCGGATGCAATTGCGGTAACCTGCTGCAGGTGGTTACCCAACTCAGCAAAGAAGAGATCCTTCAGTATGCACATACGGGGGTAGGAGAGTGGACGGAAATTGCGGAGGAGTATTGCTCGGTAACCAGTGTGCCACTGGGCCTCATGATGACCAAGTTGCAGGAGATCGGGCTTACCCCCACGGATATTCATAATATAGAATACCTGGAGGACCGCGACGTGCTGAATGCCCTGCCTGGTGGGTTTCGCTGGCTGAAACGCAACCAGCGGGAAGATGTGATCCTCTATTTTGAAGCCTTCGCCAACCTGCTGGAAGAAAAGCTATTGCAACAGGTTCCGGTGGAAGCTCTTTTAAAGGAATCCATGAACACCCCGGTTCAGGAGGCGTTTACCACCTGAACCTCCATATAATGTGTCTCGGGCACTATGGGCAGCTGGCGGATGAGTTGAAACAAGAGCGCAGTGGCCGCCTGCCCCATTTCATACCCCGAGGTGCGCACATAAGGAAATTCAAAGGGCAGGTACCGTGGGAGTTCTCCATCGCTGATAGCAGCCAGGTGGAGCTCCTCTGGGATCCGTACCTTCTGTTTATATAAAACAGGCAGGATACCGGAAAGCAGTTCATCACTCATTACAAAAAGTCCGGCCGGCCGGGCCAGAGATTCCCAGGCTTTCTGGAACTGGTCACCTGCTTCTTTTGGATCGTCGGTAATCACGCGTTGAACGCAGTCGTCCTGCCAGTTGTGTTGGCGCAATGTTTCATTAAACCCTTCCAGCCGGTCCTCGGTAATTGAGAGCCGGGTATCGGCAAACACCCCCATGATACGCGAACCTGCTGGTAGCGAGGCGATCAATCGCTTCACAGCAAGGGAAGCAGCTTCCTTACCAGGCATCACTACCTGGTGGGCCAGGGAGTTTTGAACAACCTTATCGAAAAATACAATCGGCACTCCGGCAGCCATCAGCTCCTGGAAATGTTCGATATCGTGGCTTTGGCGGGATAGGGATACCAGCACGCCATCCACCCCCATATTGGCGCAGATCTCGGCGTTTTCAATTTCCCGGTCTAGACTGTCATTGGAGTGGAGAACCAATAAGTTATAGCCCTTGGCGTGGGTTGCTTCTTCCACTGCTTTGATAAGGGAGGGGAAGAAAAAGGAGGAGATTTCGGGAATAATAAGGCCAATGGTGTGACTGCTGCCCCGGCGGAGGTTAATCGCCATGAGGTTTGGCTTGTAGCCCATTTTTTCGGCCAGTTGTTTGATTTCCTGGCGCAGAGAGGCACTGACATCGGGATGGTCGCGCAGGGCCCTGGAAACCGTGGAGGGGTTGATGTTCAGCTTTCTGGCGATATCTTTTATTGTAATACGAGCCACAAAAAAGTTATTTTTTAATAAAAACTTGCTAATTTTAACTCAATATGTATTTTTTACACAACAAACGTTTGCGAAACTGTTTGCAGGTTAAAAGGTAAAAAAACATTGATAAAAAGTTGGAATTTGATTGCTGTTGGTGCTGTGAAAAGCTGGATAAGAAGTTTAAGCAGCGTTTCAACATAGATGATTG
>JAGKTB010000234.1:0-3596 GCA_018993145.1 Flavihumibacter sp. | reverse complement strand
CTGCAGAGTGAATGGCAAAAAAAATCAGCCGGTACTTTTTTATTTGGTGGCGAGATATATGCCGGTTCCGTAACTGGTGATTCAGCCATCGTGCCATCTGCAATTGCTGCTGATTATCCGCAACGTGATATCTGGCGGATCCGTTTTCTGGAGTTTGGTCCGGGAGCAGGTTACGCCTATACCCTGGTAGTGAAAAAACACTTTTTTGTGACAGGTGCGGCAACGCTGAATATGGATTTTGGCATATCCAGGGAATTTAAAAACGACCAGAGCAGTGATAAACTGACCATCAGCCCCAATTTTATCTACCGTGGTGTTGCCGGGTATAATGGCAATAACTGGAATCTGAACTTTTCATTGGTTGGAAATACAATCCTGGTGCGGGGAGCGAGCTCCAAAAATGATTATCGTTTTAATACAGGTAACTATCGCTTCACACTGGCTAAACGCATCAAACCATATGGCAGGTTTAAGCGCCAGTTGAAATTTTTTGATCCTAAAGAATGAGGAATGAACCGCATAAAAAGAATAGCTGCTGTTTTTTTATTGATTACCCTTTCCTACCTGGTTTATTATTGCTGGAATGCCTTTCCTATCTTAACGGGCTACAGTGCAAAAATGGCCTGTTCCTGTATGTACCTGGGAGACCGGACATTGAAATCTGTTGAGGAACAGGAGCTGGGTAGCTTCCCGCTGAAACTGGCATCGGTGGAAGTTCAACCTGATAGCTCAGTAGTAGCTACAGTTGCCGGAATGGCAAAACAAACTGCAGTGTTCAGACCCGGACTAGGATGTACGCTGGTTAATGAAATCTCCAAAGAGGAGTTGAAAAAGCAGGTTTGGCAATTGCCAGTATTACCCAGGCTTGATCCCGATACAATCGACTGGCCGATGGGAGATCGGATTCCTGTTCTGAAGTTGGATTCGGTGATGCCAAATCAAAGGGAATTGCTCCTGCCTCAAGCTGTTCAGGCAGCATTTGTAAATCAACGGGAAGATCAGCCAGTGAGAACCAGGGCTGTTTTGGTTGTGCATAAAGGAGAACTGATCGCAGAACAATACGCACCCGGATTCGACCGTCATCACCGGCAGTTGAGCTGGTCAATGGCCAAATCCATTACAGGCACCCTGATAGGTATGCTGGTTAAGGAAGGAAAACTTTCTCTGGATCAACCGGCACCTGTAGCTTCCTGGAAAACTTCTACTGATGGCAGAGCCGCCATTACACTGCGTCATTTGCTTCAGCAAACAAGCGGGCTGGACTTTGAAGAGAATTACAGCAAACCAACCGATGCCACCAATATGCTGTTTCGCAAAGCCGATATGGCAGGTTACACTGCTTCTCATTCTTTAAAGGTGCAGCCTGGATCAAGTTTTTATTACAGCAGTGGAAACAGTAATATTCTTTCCGGTATACTCAAATCTGCGCTGGGTGATTCCCTTTATCACCGATATCCTTATGAAAAGTTGTTTTATAAATTGGGTATGTACAGTGCCGTTATGGAAACTGATGCATCCGGGAATTTTGTAGGTTCTTCTTATGTGTATGCAACCCCGCGCGACTGGGCACGACTTGGATTGTTATACCTTCAAAATGGAAAGTGGAACAATGAACAATTACTTCCTGAAAATTGGGTTCAGATGGCCACTGAGCCGGTTGCTGCTGCACCTGCTGGTGAATACGGATTTCAGATCTGGCTGAATGCTGGTAACCCAAAGGGATCTTCAAACCGGAAATATCCAAGCCTGCCTGCAGACTTGTATTATTTCAGTGGATACGAAGGTCAACAGGTGTTGATGATCCCATCCAAAGAACTGGTAATCGTTCGGTTGGGTCAAACAGCCAACAGCCGGTGGTTTGATACGGAAACTTTTGTAAATAGAATTCTTACAGCCATTCAATAGTTTATTTGCCTACGGGCACAAATTTCAGACAAACCGGACTTCCAGCTTTGATTTCAACAGGTACTACCTGAAGCAGGCCTGTTTCCTGGTTACGCTGAAATACGGTAATCGAATCTGAATCCTGATTGGCTACCAGTAAGAGTTGCCCGGTTGGGTCGATAACAAAATTCCTTGGCTTTTTACCTGGTAAATCCTGGAAACCTACCAGTTTCAGCATCCCGGTTTTGCCATCAATAGAAAATATGGCCAGGTTGTTGGCTTCATAGCGATTGGAGGCATAGAGAAATTTTCCATCAGGCGAAATATGAATATCTGCACTGCCTCTGGATCCCTGGTAATTTTCAGGATGTGCATCGATGTGCTGAAATTTCTCCATGGTTCCACTATTGAATTTCCAGCCACTGATGGTTCCTCCCATCTCTTCAATCACATATACCCATTTTACATTGGGATGAAAATCCAAATGCCTTGGACCGCTGCCATCGGTAATTTTTGCAAACCCTTGCTGCGTGCCACCAATTGGGAGATTTTTTTTCTCATTGAAAGAATAAATCATCACCTTATCTGTGCCCAGATCCGGAACAAGCAGTTATTTATTATCTGGGGTAAAAACAGTGGAGTGCACATGCGGTTTTTCCTGCCGCTTTGGATTGATTCCCTTTCCTTCATGATGCACCAACTGATACTGATCGGTCAGTTTCCCCTCCTTATCAATTGCGTAGGCGATTAAATTACCCCCGCTATAATTGCCAACAGTTATCCATTTTCTGTTTTCAGAAATGGAAATATAACAGGGTGCTTCACCGCGACTCTCTTTCTTATTCAGCAATTGTGCTTTTCCGGTTTGCGGATCCAGTTGGAAAGCATAGATCATGCCTTTGTGATCACTGGCCATTTCGGAAACAGCATACATATAACGTCCGTCTTTCGATACTGCCAGGTAAGATGGGTTCTCTATGTCCTTTACAATATCAACCAGGGTTGTTTGTCCGGAAGGAACAGAAATTCTGAATATATAGATACCATCTTTACTTCCTTTGGTATAGGTGCCGGTATAAAGGTAGTAGTCCTGAGCTGTTGCCATAATGGAAAGGAATAAAGTGATGAACGCAAAGAATACCTGTTTTTTCATATCGGTAATTTAGGCAATAAAATAAATGAGCAGGCAAATTACTATTACAATCAGCAGGATGATCCAGGGTTGTGACCGGTTCCAGTTGAATTCCCGTTGTTTATTTTTTTCCGCTGCACGAATCTCCTGCAATAACTGGTTGTTGGTTCCAGCTATTCGTACCAGTTCCGGCACCAGTTTTTTCCAATAGGAGAAACCAAGGGGGTGCATGGAAAACAGGATGGCTTCCACCAGGTCCCTGATCAGGACCGGCTTACCGGAATCTGCTAAAATAGACAGATGGCGTTCATTGAGTAACTGTGATAACTGTGTGGCCAATGCCTCCTGGTTCATTCTGAATACATCCAGTTGGCGGACATAGTTTTTAATTTTTACAGCCTCCTGGTAAATTAATTCCGGACTGGGAGGCACAGGTGAATCAAACCGGGATGTTTGACCGGTATATTGCCATCGCAACTGGTGGTATTCACTTCTTTTAACCGGGTTAGATAACACATCATACGCTTCCTGGATCTCCCTGAAATGTTGAACAGCAAAAGGATTCCCCGTATTTTTGTCG
>JAGKTB010000233.1:0-3442 GCA_018993145.1 Flavihumibacter sp. | reverse complement strand
AATGCCCAAAGTAAAAAAACAGAGACTAAATTTTCAACTGAACAAATTGTAGCAAATTATTTAGCATTAAAAAATGCACTTGCAAAAGATGACACCAACGGAGCTGCTAAAGCTGGAAAAGCATTGCATGCAACTTTCAAAAGCGTAAATATAAAATCGATAGATCCAAAATCCAAAGCAGCATATCTTGATATAGCCGACGATGCCAAAGAGCATGCAGAACATATTGGGGCTAATGGTGGTAATATTGAACATCAAAGAGAGCATTTTGCCCTACTGAGTAAAGACGTAAATGATTTGATCAAAACTTTTGGAGCTGCAAAAACACTATACCAGGATTCTTGTCCTATGTATGATGGTGGAAAAGGAGCTATATGGATTAGTGAAACAAAAGAGATAAAAAACCCTTACTATGGTTCCAAAATGCTTACCTGCGGTTCAATGAAAAAACAATTGTAAAATGAAACGATTCATCAGAAAGATTCTTTTTATTGGGTTAATTATTTTTCTACTGATGCAATTGTATCAGCCTGCCCGAAATTCCGATTACGGGCAGGTTTTACCAATTCACATTTCGAGAGTCTATCCCATTCCCAAAAATGTACAAACGATTCTTCAGACATCCTGTTATGATTGTCACAGCAACAACACGCAATATCCATGGTATTCCTACATACAGCCGGCACGCACTTTTATGGAGGGACACATTACTAAGGGTAAAGAAAATTTGAATTTTAGCCAATGGGGTAGTTATTCCAAACGTAAACAGGAAAACAAATTAGACCGAATCGCCAAGCAGATAAAAGCCAACCAAATGCCTTTGGCTTCCTACACGCTGATCCATAAAAATGCAGTACTGAATACTGTTGAGAAAGAACAGCTGCTCAATTGGATTGAAAAAGTAAGCGATAGTCTTGCACAAATAAATTAAATCTATGGTACACAAATTAATAGAATGGTCGCTGCGCAACCGTTATATCGTTTTACTATTATCAGCAGGAATATTTGTATGGGGTATCATCTCTATTCAAAAAAATCCTATTGATGCTATTCCCGATTTATCTGAAAATCAGGTAATCGTTTTTACAGAATGGATGGGACGTGCTCCACAGCTCGTTGAAGACCAGATCACCTATCCCTTGGTTACCAACCTTCAGGGATTGCCCAAAATTAAATATGTAAGAGCTGCTTCCATGTTTGGTATGAGTTTTATTTATGTCATTTTTGAAGATGATGTTGATGTATACTGGGCAAGATCAAGAGTACTGGAAAGGCTCAGTACTATTAGCAGCACCTTGCCCAAAGGAGTTGCCCCGCAATTAGGACCCGATGGAACTGGGGTTGGGCATATACTCTGGTATACTTTGGAGGCACCCGGTGTTGACCTTGGCGAACAAAGAGCCCTACAGGACTGGTACGTCAAGTTTGCTTTGCAAAATGTTCCCGGAGTAAGTGAAATTGCTTCTTTTGGAGGATTTCAAAAAGAATACCAGGTTACCATTGATCCAAACAAACTGCTATATTATAAGCTGTCTGTCCCGGAGGTTATAAGTGCTGTACGTGCCAATAATAATGAAAGCGGCGGAAGAAAATTCGACATGAGTGATATTGGTTATATCATTAAGACATCCGGTTATCTGAAATCCATCAAAGAGATTGAGGATATCCCACTGAAAAACCAAAATGGCATTCCTATAAAAGTCAGCGATATAGGAACTGTCCAGATGAGCGGGGAAACCCGATTGGGAATCTTTGATCATAATGGCACAGGCGAAGTTGTTGGAGGTATAGTAGTGATGCGTTATGGTGAAAACGCAGATGCGGTAATTGATAATGTGAAAGAAAAGATGAAGGAAGTTGCTAAAGGGCTTCCAAAAGGGGTAAAATTTAACATTGTATATGACCGGGGGCATCTGATTAAAGAATCTATTGATTCGGTTAAGCGTACCTTAATTGAAGAAATGTTTGTAGTGTCGCTTATCGTTATTATTTTTCTTTTTCACTGGCGCAGTGCACTGAGTATTATCATCCAGATACCAATTACCATTGCAGCAAGTTTCATACTGCTCAATGCCTTTGACATATCCTCCAATATTATGTCCCTTACCGGTATAGCACTTGCCATTGGAGTAATAGTTGACAACGGTATTATTATGAGTGAAAACGCCTACCAGCATCTCTCGCAACGGTATGCACAATGGGAATCTGAACAAAAAAATGAAACAAACTCTGATGAAAAGAATTAAAAATATATTTCGCAAAAAACCACAGTGGATATCCGAAGAGGAAAGACTCAAAATAATTGAGAAAAGCAGCAAGCAGGTTTCTCGTGGCGTATTCTTTGCCACTGTAATTATAATTACCTCTTTCTTGCCTGTGTTTATGCTTACCGGACAGGAAGGAAAACTATTCCATCCTTTAGCCTTTACAAAAACATTCATACTGATTGTGGATGCCCTGTTGGTACTTACATTAGCTCCGGTACTGATTTCTTTTTTTATGAAAGGAAAATTCCGTCCAACCGATGCACATCCAGTAAATCGCTTTTTGGAAAGAGGTTATGAGCCAATTATACGCTGGGTTCTGAAATGGAGAAAAACAACTCTTGCAGTCAATATTCTGGCATTATTGATTTCTATTCCATTATTGATGCGGCTCGGAACGGAGTTCATGCCGCCATTGGATGAACAGAGTATTTTATTTATGCCTGTTACCCTCCCTGATGTATCTAATGGAGAAATCAAACGCATTTTGCAGGTACAGGATAAAATAATCAAATCGGTTCCTGAAGTTGAAAGTGTTTTGGGTAAGGCAGGGCGAGCTAACACAGCTACGGATAATTCCCCAATGAGCATGATTGAGACCATTATCATGCTAAAACCAAAATCACAGTGGCGTGAAGGAATAGATAAAAAAGATATTATTAAGGAACTCGATACCAAACTCCAGATACCTGGTGTAGTAAACGGTTGGACACAGCCCATTATCAACCGAATCAATATGCTGGCAACAGGAATTCGTACTGATGTAGGAATTAAAGTCTACGGACAAAATCTCGACACCATTGCTCGTGTATCTGAAAGGGTGAAAATGGCTTTAGAAGGAACTCCAGGAGTATCTGATTTATTTGTGGATCCTATTACCGGAGGTAAATACCTTGATGTTGATGTTAATCGCCAGGAATTGGCCCGATATGGATTAACAGTAGATGATGTAAACCAAACCGTGGAATTTGCTTTAGGTGGTGCATCCATTGGCAATACTGTTGAAGGACGAAGACGTTTTTCAATAAGTGTGCGTATGGCACAGGATTATAGAAATAGCGTGGAACGCATTAAACGCATTCCCTTACAGTCTCCTGCCTTTGGAGAAGTGCCATTATCTGCCGTTGCTGATATTAAATTCGTAGACGGACCGCCAATGATCAGTTCTGAAAATGCAC
>JAGKTB010000232.1:0-3806 GCA_018993145.1 Flavihumibacter sp. | reverse complement strand
TGTACAAAACTGACTGCTCTTGGATTCAGTTTGGGAGAGCCGATAGTAGTACCAGTTTCTTCGAAAAGATTTCTGATCGTGGAGGGGGTTTCCATCTCGACCGCCGTTGCTGCTACAGCCGGCTGAGCGGATTTGTCTATAAGGGTGGTATCTGCATTGTTTTTTTCAGGTACGATCGGCTGATCCGCATTTTGGGCGAATCCACTAGTTAGGGTACCGAAAAACAGTCATCCCGCCAACAGAAATTGTTTCATGTTCCAGACTTTGGTTAACAACTAAAACAGTTTCTCACAGAGATTTTTGGCGCATTTTCAAGGGATGGACAGATACATTTGCTACACCAGTGACGCTGAAACCTGGAGCAAAGATAGCTCCTCAAATCGGTTTGTCATAACCTGGAGGCTAAATGGCATGCCATTACTGTGCCAAAAAATTGGGAGGGAGATAGCTGGAAGGCCTGTCAGATTGGCAAAAACGGTGTAAATATCACCGAGATACATGGCAATCGGATCGTCTTTTTTCTCGCCGAATCGGAAGGCTGGAGTTGGTGCTGTTGGACCTAAAATTGCATCAAAGTCTTTGAATATCAATTGTGTTTGGTCGAATAAGCGGCGTCTTACCCGTTGGGCTTTGGTAAAGTAAGCATCGTAGTATCCGGCACTCAGCACAAAGCTGCCAAGCAGGATGCGGCGCCTCACTTCGGGACCAAATCCTTCGGATCGGTTTTGTGCATAAAAATCTGCTAAATCCTCCACCGGCTGCTTTGTGCGGTGGCCATACCGAACGCCATCAAAGCGGGAGAGGTTGGAAGAAGCTTCTGCGGTGGTGAGGATATAATAGGTAGGAACAATATTATCCAGTAGCGGGAATTCGACAGCCTCTACCTGGTGACCTGCTGTTTTCAGTTCTTCGAATTTATTGAGCAGGGCAGCTTTGATTTCCGGATCCAGGGATGGATGTTCTACTGCATCCCGGAAATAAGCGAATTTGTAAGGCTTTTCTGGTGCCTTAAGTTCTTTTGAATAGGCTGGAACCGGAGCAGGAGAGCTGGTGCTATCGAATGCATCGGCACCGGAAATGGTTTCAAGTACAAGAGCTGCATCTTCGATGTTTTTCGAAAAAATGCCCACCTGGTCGAATGATGAAGCATAGGCAATCAGGCCATAACGGCTGATCCGGCCATAGCTGGGTTTTAAGCCATAGACACCGGTAAAATCAGCGGGTTGGCGAACAGAACCTCCTGTATCGGAACCCAGGCTAACCATACAGAGTCCGGCTTGCACAGCAACGGCAGATCCACCAGAGGAGCCTCCGGGAACCCGGTCATTATCCAGTGCATTAAGCGTTGGACCGAATGCGGAATTCTCATTGGATGATCCCATGGCAAATTCATCGCAATTCAGTCGTCCAATGATGATGGCGCCTGCATTAATGAGGCGCTCAATGCAGGTTGCGGAATAGGGGGCTTTAAAACTTTCCAGCATTCGGGATGCGGCTGAAACTACATGGCCTTCATAACATAAAACATCTTTTATTCCCACCACAACGCCAAAAAGAGGGGGAAAGGGTTGTTCGATGGGTTTGTTCCGGTCGAGTTGTGCTGCCCGTTCCAGTGCTTCCGCTTCGAATACTTCTATGTAGGCATTCAGATGCTGTTGCTGGCGAATTTGCTGCAAATAAAACTCCACTACTGATAAACAGGTAGTGGAGCCATCGTTTAATTCCTTATGATATTGAGCTATCGATTCAAATACAAACAATGCCACGCTAATTTCTTTGGTTCAACGTTTGCGTAACGGGAATCCAACGCTTACTGCTGGGGAGAAGTGGTTTTATCTTTCTCTTTAATGCCCTGTTCAATTTCTTCCTTCACATTGTTCTTTGCATCGTTGAACTCACGGATACCACGGCCCAGCCCACGCATCAGTTCCGGAATCTTTCTTCCACCAAATAACAGCAATACCACCAGGATGATCAGGATCCACTCACTGCCCCCTGGCATCGAAATCATTAATAATTGATTAGCTACTAACATGCTAAGATTGATTTTGTAGTATGTAAAGATACGGTTTTATACCAGCATTAGATTTGAACATAAAAAAAACCGCCAAAAGGCGGTTTAGTATGTTTAAAGCGTATTGCTTATTTAGCAACTGCCATTTTCTTTTCCTTGATACGAGCACTCTTACCGCTACGCTCACGCAGGAAATAAAGTTTCGCTCTGCGTACTTTACCTACTTTGTGAACCGAGATAGAATCGATGTTCGGGCTGAACAGGGGGAAAGTTCTTTCAACTCCCACGCCGTCAGAAATCTTACGAACAGTAAAGGTTTGGGTAGTACCCTGGCCCTGACGTTTGATCACATCCCCTTTAAAGCTCTGGATACGCTCCTTGTTACCTTCTACAATTTTATAGTTTACAGTCACGTTATCGCCCGCTTTGAATTTAGGAAATTCTCTTTTGGGGGTTAATTGCTCGTGAACAAATGCTACTGCGTTCATGACGTTCTTTTTTTAATCGGACGGCAAAGGTAAGAGAAAGATTGTGAATATTCAAAAGTAAAATAAAAAAATGCTACCTCGCTACATTCACCGCTCTCTTTTCCCGTATTACCGTTACCCGTATCTGACCCGGGAAGGTCATTTCGGTCTGGATTTTCTGGGCAATTTCAAAGCTGAGGCGGTCACTATCGGCATCGGTTACCTTATCGGCTTCCACAATTACGCGTAACTCACGACCCGCCTGGATCGCATAGGCTTTTTCAACACCCTGGTAAGCCATCGCCATATTTTCAAGATCCTTGATCCGCTGCAGGTATTGCTGCATGATTTCCCTTCTGGCTCCGGGACGAGCGCCGCTGATGGCGTCACAAGCCTGAACAATGGGAGAAATCACGTATTGCATTTCCATTTCATCGTGGTGGGCTCCGATGGCATTTACAACCGCCGGGTTCTCACCGTATTTTTCAGCCAGTTTAGCTCCCAGCAGGGCGTGGCTCAGTTCAGATTCCTCATCCGGAACTTTACCTATATCGTGCAGGAGTCCGGCTCTTTTTGCCAGTTTTGGATTCATGCCCAATTCGGAAGCCATGATTGCACAAAGATTTGCTACTTCGCGGCTGTGCATTAGCAGGTTCTGGCCATAAGAAGAACGGAAGCGCATTTTACCTACAATCCGAACCAGTTCTTTGTGCAGGCCGTGGATTCCAAGTTCAATTACGGTACGGTCGCCAATTTCCATCACCTGCTCCTCAATCTGACGGCGGGTTTTTTCCACTACTTCTTCAATACGGGCCGGGTGAATCCGTCCATCTGTTACCAGTCGCTGTAAACTCAGGCGGGCAATTTCCCTGCGTAGTGGATCAAACGATGACAGGATGATAGCTTCCGGGGTGTCATCTACAATGAGGTCTACACCGGTTGCGGCTTCCAGGGCGCGGATATTACGGCCTTCGCGACCGATAATCTGTCCTTTGATCTCATCACTCTCCAGGTTGAAAACCGTAATTGAGTTTTCAATTGCCTGCTCAGCGGCGGTCCGCTGGATTGTCTGGATAATGATCTTACGGGCTTCTTTATTGGCTTTTTGCTTCGCGTCGTCGATGATTTCCTGCTGCACCGCAATAGCTTGTGTCTGGGCTTCCTTTTTCAGGCTTTCTACCAGCTGCGCTTTTGCTTCATCTGCCGTGAGTCCGGCGATTTTTTCAAGTCGGCGAATGTGTTCTTCCTGGTGCTTTTCCAGTTCGGTACGCTTGATGTTTACCAGCTCAATCTGACGGTTCAGATTTTCTTTAATCGCTTCATTT
>JAGKTB010000231.1:0-5905 GCA_018993145.1 Flavihumibacter sp. | reverse complement strand
TACCCGCTGGGCAGGACTGTTTCGATCGGAAAGAAAGGACCCATTAAGCGCCCACCCAACCATTCTTGCAGATAGTCCTGAACCGAGGCTGCGGGCAATTGCACCGTAAGTAGTAACTCTGCCTTTTGGGATCTGTTCTACCAGGTCGTAGACCTGTTCAAAGAAAGAGGCAGAATTTTTTCCGGAAGGGTCAATTTGTTTGAGTTTGGTTCCCTTATTGGATTTGGTGGTTGCTGATTTATTTTTCTTTTTCGGACTGGCCATGGCTGGATTCCCGGTTTAAGCGAAGTTGCGATCTTTTTGGCTCCGGAACATTAATATAATCAAAAGGGCAATGCAAGCAGCCGTTACCACAGCAGAAGCCTTTGTCCAGATGGTATTTGGCAGTTAATACGACGAAACCGGATTCGTTATAATAAAAATCTTCGCCTTCAATCAGTTGCTTTTTCATGTTCAAAAACCAGGTCGTGCAGCTTTTCATCAAAATCCGGCAGCATGGAAGCCGGCAGACGGAAAGCCAGGTAATGAATGCGGTTGCTTTGAGCGATATCCAGTCCTTCGTAATGCGTTTTTATTTTCAATTCCGGGCTGATATCCGGCAGGGCGTAGAGATCGTCTGTTTTGTTAACAAGCTCAAGCCCATAGAGTTCAATAACCCATAAAGTAAATTGGAATAGTACGGGGGAATCTGTTTTCAGGTGAATGAGTCCGCCGGGTTTCAGTAATTGCTGGTATTTGCGAAGGAATTTCGGGTGGGTAAGCCGCTTGGTGTGACGGGAGCGTCGCAACTGCGGGTCCGGGAAAGTGATCCAGATTTCCGAAACTTCAGCAGGGGCAAAATAGTTGGTAATCTGATCGATCTTGGTTCTCAGGAAAGCGGCATTGGTCTGTCTGTTTTCAAGACATTTTTTTGCTCCAATATAAATGCGATTACCTTTTACATCAATACCAATGAAATTCTGGTCCGGGTGTAGCGCAGATAATCCAACCGTATACTCTCCTTTTCCACAGGCAAGTTCCAGGATAAGAGGATTGGTATTGCCGAAATGCGCTGACCATTTACCGGCCATGCCTTCAGGGTATTGGAAAACATTGGAAAAACCTTTGATAGCTTCAAAACGGATGAGTTTTTTTTGTCCCATGCCGGCAAAGATAGGAGGGAAGGGAGAAGGGAGGAAAGGAAGATGGAGGAAGGGAGGAAAGGAAGATGGAGGAATGAAAGGGGGAAGAGGGGGATTAAGTTTTCGTGAAATGAGGTGTGCCGGGCGCAATTTGCGAAGAGCTAAAGGATTGCATTCAGTACATTTGGTAACACTAAACCCGGTAGCAAATGAAAAAGGCTGGAGTATTGGTATACCTGTTATTGGTATACATTGTTAACGTACAGGCTCAATCCAAGATTGAAAATGTTATCCTTATTACTACTGATGGTCTGCGGTGGCAGGAAGTCTTCCAGGGAATGGATCCTGTTCTGGCCAATGACCGCGCCTTTAACCAGGGCGACAGCGCTGATATTTACAAAGCGTTTTGGGCTGCGGATGCGGTTGAAAGAAGGAGTAAACTGATGCCTTTTTTCTGGTCTACCATATCAACAAGCGGACAGCTTTATGGAAACCGTGCTTATGGCAATAATGTGAATAATGCGAATCCGCACTGGTTCTCCTATCCTGGTTACAGTGAGATACTTACCGGTTATGGTGATGAGAAGATCAATTCGAATGATTTTCCTCCGAATCCGCATGTTACCGTTTTGGAATTTCTGCACAAGCAGCCGGCTTATATAAATAAAATTGCAGTATTTGGGGCTTGGAATGCATTTGATCGCATAGTAAATGAACAGCGGTCAGGTATTCCTGTTATCAGTGCGTTTGATCCGGTTGGCGGAAGCAAGCCAACGCCAACTGAACAGCTGATCAATCAAATGCAAAAAGATGTGTTTAAGCCCTGGGATCTGAATGAATGCCTGGATGTATTTACTCATTTTGCAGCGATGGAAAATCTGAAAGTACGTAAACCAAAAGTGATGCAAATCTCCTATGGCGAAACAGATGAGTGGGCCCATGCCGGTATGTATAAGAACTACCTCAATGCGGCCCATATGGTTGATAAATGGATTGGGGATATCTGGAACTATGTGCAATCAGATCCGCACTATAAAAATAAAACAGCCATCATCATAACAACGGATCATGGAAGGGGAGATAAGGTTAAGGAAGAGTGGAAACATCATGGTAGCAAAATCGTAGGTGCAGATGAAATTTGGATAGCTGTATTGGCACCCGGTATTCCTGCAAAAGGAGAAGTAAAACAGCCGGTTCAATTATACCAGCAACAGGTTGCGCAGACAGTGGCGAAGTTTTTGGGTCAGACCTATACTGCAACCCATCCTATTGCACCAGCAGTGAAAGAAATCTGGGAAAAGTAATCAGCGTTTTAAGCTATTTACCGACTGAATTTCGATATTAACCAGGGCTGAATTGCCGTTCCTGGAATGAATGGTGGATCGTCCGTTTATTACTACCAGCGTCCTGGAACCCGGAGTAAGAAAATGAGCAAAGACCTCAAGAGGTCTCTGCTCATTTTTATATAAGAACTGATCGTCCTGCACCTCGGCCTGAAGGATGTTTGAATCCTGTAGATTAAAATCCTTGATTATGGTGCGCAGAACCAGATCAGGGTAGTGCGAAACAGCTTCCTTGAGTGTACCTAACCTGCAATTTTTGAGTGCTGTGAGAATGCTATGTTTTTTAGAAACTGTCATACTGTTTATTTTGAGGCTTCTTTTTTGGCATCCTCTACCATTTTTTCGTTGGCATAAATGGCAAACTCAACCCTTCTGTTTTTAGCCCTGTTTTCTTCGGTACTGTTATTAAATTTTGGCTGGTCTTCGCCATACCAGGAAGTACGGATCCGACTGCTTTTAATATCCTTTTGTTCAAGATAAGAAGCTACTGATTGCGCCCTTTGCCTGGAGAGCCGCTCGTTATAAGAATGGCTTCCCTTATTATCTGTATGACCCTCTATCAGAATATAGGTATCAGGGTATTTTTTCAGGATATCAGACAGGTCTGCAATTCTTTCAGAGGCTACACCTGTGAGGTTGGACTGGTCGAATCCGAAGAGCACTCCTGAGTCGAAGGTTACATTAATACCTTCACCTACCCGTTTAACTTCTGCACCGGGAATTTTTTCAATTTCTTCTGCCTGTTTATCCATTTTCCGACCAATAACACCGCCGGTAACACCGCCAACTGCAGCCCCTATAATGGCGCCTACAGCAGTATTACCTGCAGCTTTTCCAACACCTGCACCCAGTACGGCACCACCGGCTGCTCCGATGGCTACCCCTTTCTGCGTTTTATTCAAGGATTTACAACCTATGGTTGTTGCACTCACGATGCTGAAAGCAGCTGCAGCCCATGCAGCCTGCCTTATTTTTTTTCCTATGCTGTTGTTCATATGGTATAGTATAACGTTAATAAATATGCGATTACTGAACTTTTCCGATGCCGAAGCTTACGCCTACATTGATTCCGATATTTCTGTTTTTCTGATCAATGGAAGCTGCTTCCATTATGTCAGTTAAACCATGATAGTAGTTCAGATCAACGTTTAGCCAGGTACGTTCAACCAATCGGTAATTAAAGCCTGCACTGGCTGCCACTCCCAGATCAAATGATTTTGCAAAATCGGAAGCGTTGGTTTCAACAGTTGTTTTGGTATCGCCTGCAATGGTAGTTGCTTCGTTTTTACCTCCAATTAGAAAACCAACTGAAGGACCAACTGTTAATTTGGGTCTGAATGCGTTTCCGCGTTCACCAAAAAAATACATGAGTTTTAGCGGAACACGTACATAGTCGATTCGTGTTGTACTGGTAAAATTGGGTGTGGAAGTTTTTCCCCCTTCGATTGACCATTTAAGATCTGCGCCAAATCCCCAGTTTGTTTCTGTACTGTACGTTAAACTAAGGCCCAGGTTACCAGCAGGCTGATAGCGGCTATTCGTTGAATTGGAGAGCCAGGTATGGCCAAATCCGGCAGTTCCGCCGAGGGATAAATTGTCTTGTGCCATTACGCTGCCACTGATGGTAAGCGCAGCAAGGGTAATGCGGATGATATTTTTCATGTTCTGAAGTTTTTCAGGGCATGAAAAAAATTATGCCAGGGAGGAAGTGAGACGTGAGATGTGAGACGTCAGAAGTGAGAAAAGAAAAAAGCCCCTCAGTGAACGGAGGGGCTACCTAACAGCTGTAAACACACACATGAGAAAAAACAGTGTGTACCAATGGCATGCAATCGAAACCGATGCGGCGGTACAAAAAAATCCCGCGATTGGGCCGGGATTTTTAAAATGCTGTAGGGGGAGGAGTCGAACCTCCACGGGGCAGTTAGCCGTAGTACAATGCTTAGTGGTCAACCCTGGTCGGCTTTATTACAGTCCAGTTTGCACTGAACAGCAATACCAGTCGGCTCTATGCTACGTTTATCCTGTAATCCCCACCCTCGAGACGAGAGGGCATGTCTGCCAAAAATTTCATCACCCCACAGTGTAAAGAGCAACTATTAAAAGTTGGCTGTAGGAGGAGGAGTCGAACCTCCACGGGGCAGTTAGCAAGTTTTCACTTCTTTGTCCTGTAATCCCCACCCCCGAGACAAGGGGGCATGTCTGCCGAAAATTTCATCATCCCACAGTATGTTCTAAGAACTTTGATAGCGCAAACATACAGCAAAAGGCCAATTCATTGCAAATATTTCAAACAAAATTTAAAATATATTGAAATCATTCAAATAATTGTATATTGCAATAGAATTTATCAAAAAATACTTTCTAAAATGGCTGGTAAATTGAATTTAGACAAACTGGATTATCAGATTATCCAGGAGATGATGGAAAATGCCGAAACTTCCTATGCTGATTTGGGTAAAAAGTTATTCGTTTCCGGTGGAACTATACATGTCCGCATCAAAAAATTGCAGGAAATGGGCATTGTAAAAGGGAGCCGCCTGAATGTAGACCTGAAATTACTGGGGTACGATGTAATTGCTTTTATTGGTATTTACCTGGAAAAAAGTTCGCTGTATGATAATGTTGCGAAAGAGCTGAGCAAGATTCCAGAGATTGTACGGATGAATTATACAACTGGTAACTATAGTATCCTCGCGGAGATCATTTGTAAGGATATCAACCATTTAAGAAATGTATTGCACGACCAGTTACAGAAAATCAAAGGAATTGAGCGAACCGAAACCTTTATTTCTTTGGATGAGAGTTTGAACAGGAATGTGGAAGTACGGATATGAGTATGGAAGATGGAGGAAGGGAGGAAAGGAGGATTGGAGGAAGGGATTGTGGAAGTTCTTCTCACGTCTCACATCTGACGTCTCACATTCCACGTTTCACATTTCTTGCGGTTCTAGGGCAGAAGCCCTATCTTTAGACTAAACGTATAATTTACACATTACATGAAATCCGTTTTAGCCAGATTACTGCTTGCCTCTTTAACTGCTGCCTTCCTGTTACCTGCTTGTAGTGGTGGTGGAGATGATCCGGAACCTGCAGAAGAAAACCTTGTAATAACCACTACTCCCGTTTTAAATGGTCAGCAGGAAGCAGTGGCTCCGGGACCCAATTTCCCATTGACTGTAACTGTAACATCAAAAATGCCTCCGCAGGGAGTGCGTATTGAAGTATCCGCACGCCCGGATGGAAGCGGCACGACGGCTTTCTTTACAGCTAATCAGACTACTTCCAATGCTACTACCAATTTCACAATAACGAATACGCCTCAATTGACGGTTTCGCGGGTTACTGTAACTGTTACTTCTGTTTCAAAACCAAGTAATACTAAGACAGGTTTTTATCTGTATTCACGGAAGTGAGATATGAGACGTCAGATGTGAGAAG
>JAGKTB010000012.1:0-7901 GCA_018993145.1 Flavihumibacter sp. | reverse complement strand
GAACCCCCGGACCTGTTACAGTCAACGTTTTTCAAGACCGCCGCATTCGACCGCTCTGCCATCTCTCCGGGCGCAAAATTAGGGGTTGAGTTCAATTGCCAAAATTTTTTTTCAGATACGGGTCATTTTCTTCGAAATTCCTGAAAATCAATGGTTGCCTGGCCCATCGCGTAACCTGCGGGTATATATAATTGTCTGTATGCTAATAACTTGTTAATATAATCGAATAATTTGCGCAATTTGACGGCCCCATCAGCCTGCTAAGCCAGTAATTTTCCAGAATTAAATGGATTATCCATAAATCAACCTTGCATGTCATCCAAAAACAAGTATCTCTTACCGTTTATCCTGGTTACCTCGTTGTTTTTCCTTTGGGCCTTTTTGCATAATATCAACCCGATCCTGATTCCCCATCTGAAAAAAGCCTGCCAGCTAAATGATACGCAATCTGCACTGATTGATTTTGCTGTTTATATGGGCTATTTCGCGATCGCTTTACCTGCCGGATGGTTCATGAATAAATATGGATATAAAAAAGGTATCATATTTGGATTGGTTCTGTATGGTGCTGGTGCCCTGCTGTTTCTTCCTTCTGCAGATACCCGCTCTTATACCTTTTTCCTTATTGCTCTGTTTGTAATTGCCGCGGGTGCAACTTTCCTGGAAACAATTGCCAACCCGTATATCACCAAGCTTGGTGACCCCGCTACAGCTACCCAACGATTAAATTTTGCTCAGTCCTTTAATGGTGTAGGCGCTTTTCTCGCCCCACTGATTGGTGGCAAATTCATACTTACCGGTATTGAACACAGTCCGGATACCTTAAAAGCCATGGAACAAAGCGGTACCCTCCAGGCCTACCTGCAGGAGGAAGCCAATGCTGTTCGGGTGCCCTACCTTGTTATAGGAATTGTGGTATTTATTCTGGTTGCACTTTTCCTGGTGGTGAAATTGCCAGAAGGAGAAGATGCTTCAGGTGAAACCAGTCAGAAAGAGGATAAATTCTCGTTTTCAGTATTAGCTATTCCCCAGGTTCGCTGGGCTGTATTGGCGCAGTTTTTTTATGTAGGTGCGCAGGTAGGAGTGGGTAGTTTTTTCATTCGTTTTTCCAAATACACGATGGATCTTCCTGAAATTCCCGCCTCACAATACCTGTCACTGGCAATGGTTGGATTCATGGTAGGTCGGTTTACCGGTACCTTTTTTATGAAGTTTATCAGTCCGGCTCGCCTGCTTGTTATCTATTCTTCCATTTGTGTAGTGCTGTTGTTGCTGGCATCCTTTGTTTCAGGCCCCATAGCAGTTTACGCCGTTATGGCGGTGCCTTTCTTTATGTCGATCATGTTCCCCGCCCTTTTTGCATTGGGAATCGCAGGATTGGGTGCTGCTTCAAGAATGGCTTCGTCTTTGCTGGTAATGGCAATAGTGGGAGGAGCATTCTTCCCGGTATTGATGGGACAACTTTCTGATCTTACCGGCGGAAACATTCAGATTTCCTACCTGATTCCATTGATCTGTTTTATTGTAGTTGGAATTTTCGGTTACTCACAGTCAAATAAAAACCAAGTGGTTGCCCTGCAACCCGGACACTAATTATAAAAAAAATGTTATTCAATTATTCCAATAAATCAGTAGTTATAACCGGGGGGGCCAGTGGTATCGGGAAAGCTGCTACTATTGCCTTTGCCATGCAGGGAGCTACGGTTCATGTGATCGAACTCAATGAAAACGGGTGGCCATCACTGCAGGAGGAATTGCACGATTATTCTGCAAAAACGTTTATCCATACGGGTGACGTATCCGACCAGGCTCGAATGCTGGAAATCTTTCAGCAAATCGGTCCGGTTGATGTACTCATTAACAATGCGGGTATCGCTCACGTAGGCAGTGTAACTACTACTACGGAAGCAGATTTTGATCGCCTGTTCCGGGTAAATGTGAAAGGTGTATACAATTGTATGTTGGCCGCCATCCCCCAGATGCAGGCAAAAGGAGGAGGAGCCATCCTGAATTTGAGTTCCATCGCGGCGGTAGTTGGACTCTCAGACCGGTTTGCTTACAGCATGACCAAGGGAGCCGTATTGGCCATGACACTATCTGCTGCAAAAGATTACCTGAAAGATAAAATCCGGGTGAACTGTATTTCGCCTGCAAGGGTACACACACCTTTTGTAGATGGATTCATCACGAAAAATTATCCTGGACAAGAAAAAGAAATGTTTGAAAAATTATCGGCCAGTCAGCCTATTGGAAGAATGGGAAAACCGGAGGAAATCGCCAATCTGATGATCTACCTCTGTTCTGATGAAGCCTCTTTCATCACCGGATCAGATTATCCGATCGATGGAGGATTTATTACGCTAAATACCTAGAAATGAAACTGATTCGATTTGGTAACCCGGGCCATGAAAAACCGGGGGTTCTTATAGATGGAAAACAACTGGATGTTTCCGCGCATTTTGATGATTACAATGAAGCTTTTTTTGCGGAAGATGGTCTCAATCGGCTGGCTGATGTGATTAGGGAACTGGGTGCGGAACTGCCTGAAGTACCTGCCGGTATCCGGTTAGGTGCTCCCATTGCAAGGCCTTCTAAAATTGTTTGCATCGGACTCAATTATATTGACCATGCAAAAGAAACCAATGCTACACCACCAGCCGAACCGGTGATTTTCATGAAATCCACCACAGCGTTGATTGGGCCAAATGACAATGTAACCATCCCCCGCGGATCCGAAAAAACGGACTGGGAAGTGGAACTGGCTATCGTCATCGGAAAAAAAGCCAGCTATGTGGAAGAAGCGGAAGCCCTGGATTATGTAGCAGGTTATGTACTTCACAATGATATCAGTGAACGGGCCTATCAATTGGAACGGGGTGGTACCTGGGATAAAGGAAAAGGCTGTGATACGTTTGCTCCCATCGGTCCCTGGCTGGTAACCAAAGATGAAATCAGTGATGTACACAATCTTCGGTTATGGCTCACCGTGAATGGACAAAAAATGCAGGATGGCAATACCAGCAACCTGATTTTTAAAATACCGCACCTGATTGCCTATACTTCCCAGTTTATGACCCTGCTGCCTGGAGATATCATTTCAACCGGAACGCCGGCAGGAGTGGGACTGGGCATGAATCCGCAGGTATATCTGAAGCCGGGCGATGTCATGGAACTGGGAATTGACGGACTCGGAACTTCCCGTCAGGAATGTTTTGCTTTTAATCGCTAACTACAATAAGAGTACATGAATTTAGAACTGCAACATAAAGTGATCCTGGTTACCGGTGGTGCCAAAGGCATAGGTGAAGGCATTGTAAGAGTGCTGGCTGCTGAGGGTGCTCACCCGGTAATTATAGGAAGAGATGCAAAAGATAACCAGAAACTGGTTGATGAATTACTGGCTGGTAGGACAGAAAGCGGATCAGTTTGCGGCTGAATTATCAGACCCCAAAGCCTGTAAAGCCGCCGTTGATTATGTATTGCTCAAGTTTGGCAGGATAGATGGATTGGTAAACAATGCCGGTAAAAATGACGGAGTGGGTTTAGAGAAAGGCAATTATGAGGATTTCATGGCTTCCCTTCATCGCAACCTCGTGCATTATTACCTGATGGCGCATCACGCCTTACCGGCACTGATCAAATCAAAAGGATCCATCGTAAATATCAGTTCCAAAACTGCTGAAACCGGCCAGGGAAACACATCTGCATATGCAGCGTCTAATGGTGGCCGTAATGCACTCACCCGAGAATGGGCCGTTGAATTACTGAAATACGGAATTCGCGTGAATGCCATCATAGTAGCTGAATGTTGGACACCCCAATATGCAAACTGGATTGAAACCCTTCCGAATCCAAAAGAAAAACTCGACAGCATCAACAAGCGAATACCCTTTGAAAACCGCATGACTACACCGGAAGAGATTGCCAACACCACGGCCTTCCTGCTTTCGAATAAATCAAGTCATACCACGGGGCAACTGATTCATGTAGATGGTGGATACGTTCACCTGGATAAAATTATTACAGAATAACCTGCAACAATGAATGCATCAATACTGCAAGTACATCCAAAAGACAATGTACTGGTAGCACTTACAAACCTTACCAGAGGGGAACTGATTGAATGGAATGGGCAGACTATTCCGCTTCAGTCAGATATTCCTGCCAAACACAAATTCACTATAGCTGCGCTGAATGCAGGAGATCCTGTTATCATGTATGGTGTGCTGGTGGGTAAAGCGCAAACAGCGGTACCAATCGGCGGACTCCTGACTACTGAAAATCTGAAGCATGCAGCAGATCCCTATGCTTTTAGAAACGTGCAGTTGGATTGGGAAGCGCCTAATGTAGACAAATTTCGCAACCGCAGTTTCCTTGGTTATCACCGGTCAGATGGAAGGGTGGGAACTGCTAATTACTGGCTTTTTATTCCCACCGTTTTCTGTGAAAACCGAAACCTTCAGGTCATAAAAGAAGCACTGATAAATGAACTGGGATATGGTGTAACGGAGAAGTATAAACGCTATACAAGGGACCTTGTAAAGGCAATGGAAAAAGGGGAGAGCCTGCTCGATGTGCAGCTTCACTCACAGGGAGCCTCACATCACCGGGTTTTTCCAAATGTGTACCTGGTGCTGCGGTTCCTGAAGCTCGACGGAGGTTGTGGAGGTATCCGGCAGGATTCTGATATGCTTGGAAAACTGCTTGCCGCTTATGCCAATCATCCCAATGTAGGAGGGGTTACCATTCTTAGCCTGGGTTGTCAGCACCTGCAGACCCGGCAATTGCTTGACGAATTGAAAGCACTCAACTCCAATTTTGATAAACCGCTTTTTGTTTTTGAACAGCAGCAATCACAGTCAGAAGAAGAGTTGATTACCAGTGCCATTCGAACCAGTTTCGAAGGCCTGCAGCAGATCAATCAACAGCACCGGCAACCGGCTTCACTTGATAAACTATGTATTGGTGTAAAATGCGGAGGCAGTGATGGTTTCAGCGGAATCTCTGCCAATCCTGCTGTTGGTTACTGTGCCGACCTGCTGGTGGCTCTTGGAGGAAAGGTATTATTAGCTGAATTTCCTGAACTCTGTGGTGCGGAGCAGGATCTGATTGACAGAAGTGTGAATGAAGCCACTGCCCGAAAATTCATCCGGCTGATGGAATCCTACGATGCACTGGCACACCAGGCCGGATCCGGATTTTTTATGAATCCTTCTCCCGGTAATATCCGGGATGGTCTTATTACAGATGCGATTAAAAGCGCGGGTGCAGCCAAAAAAGGAGGAAACTCCCCGGTGGTAGATGTACTTGATTACACGGAACCTGCCACCAAACCTGGTCTAAGCCTGGTTTGCACGCCTGGTAATGATGTGGAGGCAACCACGGGTAAGGCAGCTTCGGGCGCTACGCTGATTCTTTTTACAACCGGGCTGGGTACGCCAACCGGGAATCCTGTTTGTCCCACTATTAAACTCGCCACCAATAGCGCACTTGCCAAACGCATGGCAGATATCATCGATATTGATACCGGACCGATCATTACAGGTGAAAAGACCATTGCGCAGATGGGAGAGGAGATTCTTGAATATTGTATTCGCGCGGCCAGTGGAGAAGTGATTCCAAAAGCCGTTCAGTTAAATCAGGATGATTTCATTCCCTGGAAAAGAGGCGTAAGTCTATAAACTACCTTTCGCAAAAGAGGAAGATTAGGTATCTTTAAGCATAAGCTTAAACGATGCGTATCTTCCTTTTTTTAGTTTCATTTGCGCTGCTCAGCAGCAGCATTCGTGCACAGGATCTTTCCCAATATGAAAAGAAAACCTTTATCAGTAGTCGCGGTGATACGCTACCTTACCGGATCCTCTATCCACTGAACTATGATGCCTCAAAAAAATATCCGATGTTCCTGGTTTTACATGGAGCGGGAGAAAGAGGTAATAACAATGAAGCCCAGCTCACACATGGTGCCAGATTATTCCTGGCTGATTCCAACCGGACAGGTTATCCGGCAATTGTTGTATTCCCCCAATGTCCACAAAATAGTTTCTGGGCCAAAGCCAATGTAAACCGTAGTACTACTCCTTTTGAGATCAGTTTTGATTACAGTGGTGCCGCCAGCGCACCTTTAAATGCAGCGATTGAATTGACCCGTCAATTGATAAAGGAAGGATCGGTTGATAAAAGAAAAGTCTATGTTACAGGGTTATCCATGGGAGGCATGGGGACCTTCGAGGCCGTTTACAGAGAACCAAAATTGTTTGCGGCGGCCGGACCCATCTGTGGTGGTGGAAATACCCAGGCATATAATAAAAAAACAGCCAGGGTTCCTTTCCGTGTGTTTCATGGTGCGGCAGATGCAGTAGTGAATGTGAAATTGTCGCAGGAAATGGTGGCCCGCCTTAAAGAATTAAATGCAACAGTTGAATATTTTGAGTATCCGGGTGTGAATCACAACAGTTGGGACAATGCATTTGCAGAACCCGATTTTATCAGTTGGTTTTATAAACGCAAAAAATAATCAGCATAACAGCACATGAAAAACAGGTTTATTATCGCCTGGCTGCTGGTAATACTGGTGGCTTGCCTGTCGGAGCCTAAGGGTAGGTCTGATGCGTATTACCTGAAAACCGGCGACAGTCTTTCTGCTGCGGCTTTTCAAACGATTCGGGGCGCATTGCAAACTGCCATAGCAGATAGTGGAGTAGAAAAAGCCATCCGGTTCTGTCAGCTCAATGCACTGTCATTAACCCATCAGTTTAATACGGATTCTATTAAAATCGAACGCCTGGCGGAACGGAACCGCAATTCGCAGAATCACTTAACTGATGAAAGCAAAGCAGTCTGGGATAATTATAAGAGTAAACTAGCAGCAGGGGATTCACTTCAGCCAGTTCTTGTACATACAGCTAATCGGGTTGATTATTATAAGCCGATTTTACTTCAGCCAATGTGCCTTACCTGTCATGGGCAACCCAATTCCAATATTCCTGCTTCGCTGGTTGCAACCATTGATTCATTGTACCCGAATGACCTGGCTAAGGGTTTTTCCGTAGGTGAGCTGAGAGGCCTCTGGCAGATCCGTTTTCAATTGCCTTAATGTATTAAAACAAATTGTATATCAATTAAATACCACATTCCTTAAGAAAACTTTAAGGAATTTTTCATGATGCCTTTGGTCAAAGAGTGATTTCCTCGGTTTAACTTTGAAACGATTCAACAAACCCAGGACCGATATAATGAAATTACCTTTACAAAAAGGGTTAAAGGCTTTTTTTGGCATGTTCCTGTTACTGATGTTACCGTTGGCAGGTGCATTGGTAAAGCAGACAGCTGTCAAGAACAATCTTGACACAGTAAGTCATGCTGTGGTGCTGGAGAATTATGAAAACCTGGAAACCGACCTGAGTTTTTCATCCCTGAGATTTGAATTTGGAAACTGGATACCGGAAGCCATACGGAGTGTTACTATCCGGATGACTCAACTTGCCTTTCCGGATAACGGACTTGATATATTCATTAAATTTATACCTGCGCTGGTAATCTTTCCACTTCACCAGCCGGAAGATTTCTCCATCAAACCTGATTTTGTAGGATATCTTTTTCGCCTCAAGCCTTTTTGATGATCACTTGCCTTTTGTGAAGCAAGTATTTTTTAAGTGATCATTATAATAATTCAAAATGACTGGACATTTCCGTGCAGCAGCGTGGGGCATCATTCTTTTTTTATACGGTTGTAGTACCGATGATAATAAAGCAACAACTGAAGAACCGGACCAAATTCCGGTGGTTAAACTGGCTGAATCTGACACCACATTATATACCGGGTACGTTGCCGATATTCAGGCTATCCAAAATGTAGAAATCCGTGCCAAAGTGAATGGTTTTCTGGAACAGATTTTAGT
>JAGKTB010000230.1:0-6032 GCA_018993145.1 Flavihumibacter sp. | reverse complement strand
GGCGAATATTGGTGGTGATATCATCTCCTTGTACACCATCACCCCTGGTAGCCCCGCGTACCAGTATATCATTTTCATAAATCAATGAAATACTCGCGCCATCAAATTTTGGCTCTACACAGTATTCAATGATATCCCTGCGCGCACCTTCCCGCACCCGGCGATCCCAGTCGACCAGATCATCTGCATTATAAGAGTTATCCAAAGACAACATGGGCACCAGGTGGGATACGGTTGGAAACGCACTGTTTAAACCGCTTGCCACCCGTTGCGTAGGCGAATCAGGCCGAATCAGCTCCGGATGCGCTTTTTCAATTGCTTCCAGTGCCTTATACAATTGATCGTATTCGTAATCTGCTATCAGCGGTGCGTCGAGTACATAATACCGGTATTCATGAAAACGCAAGACATCTCTTAACACCTCCACTTCCGACTCCGCTATGGCGGGCAATTGTTTCAATAAGGTATTGGTCCTGTTTTGCAGATCAATGGTTTGTTGTTCCGTATACATGGGGGTAAAGTTTCAACAAAATTTGGTTAGAAAGTTTTAATGTGTATTTTTAACACATTATTGCTTTGCCATGAGAAAGACTGCTTATCTCTTTTTATTGCTATTCCTGGTTTGCCGTGTTCAGGGCCAGATTTCGGTGAATCCTTTTTTTCCAACTGACGACAAAGGGGTAATCATTACCTATGATGCCTCTAAAGGCAACAGGGGGTTACTGAACCATACCGGAGATGTTTATATTCATACCGGAGTTATCACGGATAAAAGCACCAGCAATACCGACTGGAAATATGTAACCACCACCTGGAATACCAATGATGCTGCAGCCCGTATGATAAAAGGTTCGGGATCTACTTATCAATTCACCATTCCGAATATCCGGACTTATTACAATGTTCCGGCAGGCGAAACCATTCTGAAGATTGCGATGGTTTTCCGGTCGTATAATCCAACCGGAAACGCCCTGGAAGGAAAAGCATCTGATCTGGCTGTCGACCAGGGAAATATATACTGGGATGTATACCCGGCCGGTAAAGCAGCCATCCGGTATACCAAACCTGAATTTGAGGCTAGGTACAAACCTTTCCTCGCACCGCTGAATCTGAGCATTGGTTCAACGATTGAAATTGAAGCGCGCAGTAACCAATACCAGAAACTTGTTTTGCAGCGAAACGGCAATACACTTGCAACCGTTAATAACGATACCATTATCCGGCACACTGCAACGATTCCAGCTGCCGGTGAGCATGTATTTATTGTAAGTAATCCCGATAATGCTACAGTTGCAGGCGATACCTTTCGGGTCTATGTTGCCCCTCCCACAACGGAGGCGCCACTTCCTGCAGGTGTAAAAGAGGGCATCAACTATGAAGCCGGAGGAACTGCTGCTACACTGGTTTTATTCGCGCCTGGAAAAAACCGGGTGAATCTGATTGGTGACTTTAACAACTGGCAGGAATCCCTCCCTTACCAGATGAATAAAACACCGGATGGAAATTATTTCTGGTTACGGATTACCGGGCTCACCCCCAGCACTGAATACGGCTATCAATACCTGGTAGATGGTACGCTTAAAATTGGTGATCCATATTGTGAAAAAATATTGGATCCCTGGAATGATCCCTTTATTGCTTCCAGTACTTATCCTAGCCTCAAAGCCTATCCGACGGGTAAAACTACCGGTATTGTGAGTGTTTTGCAATACAATGCGCCTGCTTATAACTGGGAAGTGACCAATTTTCAACGGCCAGCCAAAGAGAAACTCGTAATCTATGAAGTGTTGCTGCGTGATTTTGTGGAAAAACACGACTGGAACACCCTGAAAGATTCGATTAACTATTTCAAATCGTTGGGCGTAAATGCCATTCACCTGATGCCGTTCAATGAATTTGAAGGGAATATCAGTTGGGGGTATAATCCTTCTTATTATTTCGCACCGGATAAATATTATGGTCCTAAAAACACACTGAAAGCGTTTATAGATGCCTGTCATAAAAACGGGATAGCCGTAATCATGGACATGGTTTTAAATCACTCTTTTGGTCAGTCGCCTATGGTACAGCTGTATTTTGATGGAGCGAATAACCGTCCGGCTGCTAATAACCCCTGGTTCAATCCCGTTGCTAAACATGCATTCAATGTTGGATATGATATGAATCATGAAGCGTCTGCCACCAAGCGTTTCTTCAGCAACGTTTGTGCCTTCTGGTTGCAGGAGTATAAACTGGACGGATTCCGATTTGACCTATCGAAGGGGTTTACGCAAACCAAATCCTGTGACGATAATGGAGGCAACTGTGATGTAAACGGATGGAGTGCCTACGATGCCAGTCGCGTTGCCATCTGGAAAGCTTATTACGATACGCTGCAACAAAAAGCTCCCGGATCCTATGTCATTCTTGAACACCTGGGTGTCAATAACGAGGAAAATGAATTGTCAAATTATGGTATGATGCTATGGGGAAATATGAATTACAACTTCACAGAAGCTGCGAAAGGTCAGATCCCCAATTCCAATTTCAGTGGCGCTTTGCATACGGTGCGTAACTGGCAGAAACCCCACCTGATCAGTTATATAGAAAGTCACGATGAAGAACGCTCCATGGTAAAATGTAAAACGGAGGGCGTTAGCGTAAGCGGTTACAATATCCGTGACGAAGCCATCGCCCTCAAACGAAATGAACTGGCGGCAAGTTTCTTATTGGCTATGCCCGGACCAAAACTGATCTGGCAGTTTGGGGAACTGGGATATGATTTGTCGATTAATTATTGTCCGGATGGAACCGTAAACAACAATTGCCGTACAGATCCCAAACCAATTCGCTGGAATTATTACCAGAATGCAAACCGGGTTCAGTTGCGAAATGTGTACAAAGCCATGCTGGACCTGCGGAACAATCCGTATTTTGAAAAGCTGTTTATTGCCGGAGATGTGCAGCAGGACCTGGCAAATGCTACCAAATGGCTTCGTGTAACCAGCGATAGTTCCAAAATTGTGGTAGTGGGAAATTTCGGAACCAGCCAGGCTCCGGTGCAGATTTCCTTCCCGCAGGCAGGGATTTGGTATGAATTATTCACAGGTGAACCTTTTGCGGCTACCGGTGGTGCACAAAGCATAAATTTGCCGGCGGGTGGCTACAAAGTGTACCTTAACAGGAATCTTAATGGAACCACGCCCACACCCGTTCGGGATATTGAAACAACGGATATATTCCGCTTGCGGATGAGTCCAAACCCGGTTCAGTCGAGCTCCATTATCCGTTATGAATTGCCGGAAGCAGGAAGGGTTGAGTTTACCCTGATGGATTTGAATGGAAGAACGATTGGAACACTGCCGGTTGGCAACAGAGCGATGGGTTCCCACCAGGCCAGACTGGATCCGGCATTGATGGGAAGTTTGAGAAAAGGCGTGTACCTGTTACAGCTAACGGTAAACGACAAGCGAAAAATTATAAAACTGCTGGTGCAGTAACAACAACAACATGAAACAGATTTCGAGATTCAGTCACTTTGGTGAATTGAGCGACAAAGATTATTTCCGGATAGCCCTTTCTGTGGATTGCGTAATTTTTGGCTTCGAGGACGATGAATTAAAAGTGCTGGTGATTAAATGTAATATCAAGGAATACAAAGGCATGTGGTCCTTGCTTGGAGACTTGGTAAGACCGGATGAAGACCTGGACTCCGCGTCCTATAGAATTTTGAAGGATAGAACCGGTTTGGATGATGTATACCTGGAGCAGGTTCAAACTTTTGGAAAGGTGAACCGGCACCCTGCCGGAAGGGTAATTACCACCGCTTATTTTTCGCTTGTGAACATCAAGGATCACCAGTTAAAACTTTCCGATAACGAACTGCACTGGCATCCGGTAAAGGAAATTGCCGAGATGGCCTTCGATCATAAGAATATCCTGGATACCTGTTTGGAGCGCCTGCGGGAAAAAATCCAGGATCACCCGGTAGTGTTCAATCTGCTTCCAAAGAAATTCTCCCTGAGGGAGCTTCAGAGTGTGTATGAAGCGGTACTCAATTGCGAACTGGATCGCCGTAATTTCCGAAAGAAATTTTTCATGATGGACTGGCTCATTGATCTCAATGAACTGGAAGAAGATGTACCGCACCGCCCGGGTAAACTCTACAAGTTTAATGCAGCCAAGTTTGCCAAAAAGACTAAAAAAGTTTCCTGATCGGCAGTAAAAAAATTTCTGTTTAACCTGATAAGCTGATTCTCACAGTCTTAATGGCGCTTGTTGAAAGCTCCTGTCCACAGGCCATTCTGGCCAAAAAAAAATCTTACACAAAAGTTAACAACAAGAAAAAATAATTATATGTTTGTGTACTTTGTACACATTTTAATATGTAAAAAGTACACAAAGTAGGATTAACGATTTCTTCATTATAAAAAACGCAACACGTACGATTATGTCATTGAAACGTCTGCTTACGATTGCCTTGCCGTTGTTGTTCCTAACACTTCTGCAGCAGGGCGTTTATGCACAAACAAAAACTATTTCCGGTAAGGTAACAGACAGTAAGGATGGCTCACCCGTTGTTGGTGCCACTGTGCTGGTGAAAGGAACCAGTTCCGGTGTACAAACGGGTGCTGATGGATCCTTTACCATTACTGTTCCGGCATCCGCCAAAACGCTGGTTATTTCTTCGGTAGGCTTTGCCAGCCAGGAAATTTCCACTTCCGCTGCGAGTTTCGCAATTGCGCTTGGGCCTGATAATGCAGCCCTTGGTGAAGTGGTGGTAGTAGCTTACGGAACCCGGAAAAAATCCGATCTCACGGGTGCTGTTACCTCGGTTACTGCGAAGGAATTTCAAAAGGGTGTAATTAACTCTCCGGAGCAATTGCTCACCGGTAAAGTTGCCGGTTTGCAAATCACAACCGGAGGTGGTGCTGCTGGTGGTGGAAGCCGGATCCGGATTCGTGGAGGTGCCTCCCTTAACTCCAGTAATGATCCCCTGATTGTAATTGATGGAGTTCCTGTTGATGGTGGTGGTGTGGCAGGTTCTGCCAACATCCTGAATACGATCAACCCCAATGATATTGAATCGATGAACGTGTTGAAAGATGCAGCGGCTACGGCGCTGTATGGTTCACGTGCGTCAAACGGGGTATTGATTGTTACCACGAAGAAAGGCACAAGCGGTAAACCAAAATTCAATTTTAATTCTACGCTTTCGTTGGGACAGTTGACTGATAAAGTTGATGTGCTGTCTGGCGGTGAAATAAGAAGCCTCATTCGTGAAGAAGGAAATGAATCCTTTTTGCGTTTGCTTGGATCCGCCAATACCGACTGGCAGGATCAGATTTTCCAGGATGCCGTTGGATTCGATAACAACTTTAATGTAAGCGGTTCACTTGGAAAAAAATTACCATACCGGTTGTCTGTAGGATACCTGAACCAGGAAGGAACGCTCAAAACCAACGAATTTGATCGTTTCTCTACTTCACTGAATCTGAATCCTAAATTTTTTGATGACCATTTAACACTAAACGTTGCGGTTAAAACAGCTACTACCGCGAATCGTTTTGCAGACGAAGGTGCCATCGGTGCAGCTGTAACTTTTGACCCGACTCAACCCGTATTCAGTGGTAAACAGGAATGGGGTGGCTATTATGAGTGGCTTCAAAGTGATGGACTGCCCATTAACCTGGCAACCCGTAATCCGGTTGGTTTATTAAACCTTCGTGACAATCGTTCCAATGTTTTCCGTTTTATCGGTAACGTACAGGCAGATTATAAACTGCATTTCTTCCCTGATCTGCACGTGTTGGTAAACCTGGGTGTTGAATACAATGAAGGAGAAGGACGTGATATTTTTGACCGCCGTTCTGCCACTAATTTCCGCACCAATGGACGTGTTTCTCAATATCGCCAGATGAAGCGTAACCAACTGGCAGATGTTTCACTTTTTTACACAAAAGACCTGCCTTCCATCAATAGTAAACTGGATGTATTGGTAGGACATAGCTATCAGGATTTCCTGATTAAGAATTACAATTTTGCTGCCTTTG
>JAGKTB010000229.1:0-5878 GCA_018993145.1 Flavihumibacter sp. | reverse complement strand
GTACGTTGGGGTGTCGTGTGGTGTCACTCGCAATACTGTGGTTGGTATATTTTGGTTGTTTGAGTGTATAATTGTTGCAGTGTTTAGTAGTGTTTTGTGTTTTTTTTTTAGGATTCGTCAGATGAGAAATTTTTCCCAGCTGCCAGGATGTATTCACTACATAATGAGCTTTCTCCATGCGAACAGCCGGATAGCGCTCAATTGCCTGATCCAGCGTTCCTTTTTTTAGTAATTCCCCCAGCACAAAAGCATCTTCAATGGCCTGGCAGGCTCCCTGTCCCAGGTTGGGAGTGGTGGCATGTGCAGCATCACCCACTAAACAGACCCTGTTTTGATTCCAGGTAGTAAACGGCTGAATATCATACAGCGGCCCCCTGATCAATTTGTCAGGTGAAGTTTGTTCAATCATATCCTTTACAATAGGATGATATTCCCTGAACAAAGCAGGTAAATCCACCGTTTGATCCGTGGCTATCATATCCTCATTGATAACCGCATACCAATAAACTTCCTGCTCATTGATTTGAACAAATCCCATCCTTTTACCTTTTCCCCAGGCTTCAACTGCACCATGCTCATAACTTGCCGGTAGTTGAAAATTTAAAACTCCCCTCCAGCAAACCTGGTTGGCAGAACGGTATTGAACAGCCGGAAACAAGAGCTCTCTCACTTTTGACTTGATACCATCCGCCCCAATAATATGCGTAACGAGGGAAGTACTGCCATCCTCAAAACTTAGTACAAAATTGTTCCCGTCCCGGCGAACCGATTGGAGTCTTTTATTCAGATTGATATCATGACTTCCTACTTCATTCCAAAGTATTTCATGCAAGTGAGCCCGATGAATGGCCAGATTTTGTAATCCATATTGCTGCTCGAATCCTTTTAGCGAAAATTGAGAAAGGGTTCCAAGGCCAGCATCTGTTATTAGCATAGTATCTATTCGATGGCCTTTCGAATACAGTAGTTGATCAAGCCTATACTTTGCTAACACCTGCATTGCGTTACTCGCCAGAATAATACCTGCACCTACCTGCCTGATTTCGGAGGCAGCTTCATACAACGTAAATGGGATATTTGCATTCTTAAGTACCAGCGCAGTGGTCAATCCGCCTATTCCTCCTCCAACAATTGCAACCTGCATATTTTCTTTTTTTTCAAAACTACCGGCAGGAAACCGATCTCCGTTAATGAAATTAGTGCAGATCGGAAAATAAAAATGAAAAAATATTGCGCAACCATATAATTGCATATATTTATGCAACCATTTGGTAGCATGTAAAAACTATGAATAGCAGAAGAGATGTTTTTCAGGCGATAGCCGACCCCACCC
The DNA here is from genome assembly GCA_018993145.1 of Flavihumibacter sp. GTDB lineage: Bacteria > Bacteroidota > Bacteroidia > Chitinophagales > Chitinophagaceae > Flavihumibacter. The sequence continues at coordinate 4,545 of JAGKTB010000229.1, read as the reverse complement.
GAAGAGCCATTATTCTGTTGCTGGCAGTTGGTGCGATGACACCCAATGCCCTTGCGGAGCATTTTAATTCCAGCAGGCAGGCTGTATCGAAGCATTTGCAGATCCTGTCGGAATGTGAAATCGTTATACAGGAACAACAGGGAAGAGAAATCCACTATCACCTGAATGCAGCAAAAATGAAAGAGATCGAAAAATGGCTGGAGCAATTCAAAAAACTACTAGCCAAACGGTTCGATCAATTGGATGATGTACTTAGAAACCTAAAAAATACCAAACGATGAACAAAACCATCCTATTTGAATTTAAAACAGATAAAGAAAACAAACGGATCCATGTGGAACGCTCCTTTGATGCAGCGGTGGACTTGGTCTGGGCTGCCTGGACGGAAGCTGAAATTCTTGATCAGTGGTGGGCCCCCAAACCCTGGCAGGCGGTCACTCAATCAATGAATTTCACAGAAGGCGGACGCTGGTTATATTATATGAAGGGACCCGATGGAGAAAAACACTGGTGCCTCTTTGATTTTGAAAAAATCATCCCATTAAAACATTTTTCAGGAATGGATGCTTTCTGCAATGAACAGGGCATCATCAATGATACTAAACCCCGGGTTCAATGGAACAATGATTTTGAAGCAGCCGAAGGGCAAACCCTGGTGCGCATACAACTGCAGTTTGAAAAACTGGAAGACCTGGAAACTATTATTCAGATGGGCTTCAAGGAAGGATTTACAGCCGGATTGGAAAATCTGGATCAATATATTGCTGCACAATTTTACCTGCGAAAGCAAAACCGGACAAATTCAAAGGCCAGGGTTTCGACCTATCTCAATTTTGCAGGAAACACAGACCAAGCCTTTTATTTTTATCGGGATGTGTTTCAATCTGAGTTTATCAATGGGATCCAACGCTTTGGAGATCTCCCAGCGGATTCCTCGCACCCACCAGTAGCCGAAAACATAAAAAACATGGTCTTACATGTAGAGCTACCTATACTTGGTGGACATCTCCTGATGGGTACAGACGCGCCCAAAGAAATGGGATTTACCTTATCACAAGGTAACAATATGCACATCCAGCTGGAACCCGAATCAAGAACAGAAGCAGACCGGATATTCAAGGCGCTTTCGGAAGGTGGTGTCATTGAAATGCCCATGCAGAATATGTTCTTTGGTGCGTATTTCGGAAGTTTCACAGACAAGTTTGGTATCAACTGGATGATTCATGTTAATAACCAAAAACAAACTACCCATGAAAAATAAAATTTTCAATATTGTTTCTGTTTTATTCGGATTGCTCCTGATCAATGGAGGCCTGAACAAATATTTCAATTACCTGCCGGTACCTGAAAATTTACCTGAACCCCTGATAAAAGACAGCATGGCGCTTATGGAGATATCCTGGCTAATGCCACTGATTGCCAGCGCTGAACTAACAGGCGGACTGCTAATCCTTTTTCAACGGACCCGCACGCTAGGATTGTTAATCGTTTTCCCGGTTATGACAGGAGTACTGTTGACACACCTGACGGTTGCCCCGGACGGACTTATTATGGCATTGCTAATATGGGCAGTCATCGGCTGGATTATGTGGGAAAATCGTAGTAAGTTTCTTCAACTTATTCGCTGATGGCATTCTAGATACAATTGAGTTAGTACAATTATCAGAAAAGTCAGGTTATCCTTGAGACAAACCTGACTTTTCTGTTTCATTGGCATACATTTCGACCCGGCTAAAAAGGATCCAGAGGACTATTCGGAAGAATGACTACCAAACATCCAGCCTACGGAAAATCCTACAGCATCCAGTGAGCGTAGTTTTTGTCCATCCACATTTGACAAATTAGTTGTTCCAAAGTTGAAAAATGTACTAAGTGCAATTCCATTTGCAAACTGGTAGCCTCCTTTAATCTGCACACCAATATCCATTCGTTTCATCTCGTCCTCTCCTTTTCCAAATTGAATATCTTCAGTAAATCCATCATAGGAATATTTACCGGACAGTGTATACATAAAATTCGGACCCAGACCAGCAAAGATTGTACTGTTGTTGTTGAAAACATGAGAATACATGATGGGAACTGGAACTGAGATACGGTTCAGCTTAAATTCATCCCATCCTTCATACGACAATTTACCCGCACGGAATAAAACAGAGGGACGAACAGCCAGGAAATGATTCAATTGCAAATGTGCTGTTGCCCCGATCTGATAATTTACACCTGCGTAAGTATTTGCATCCTGATCATACAAGCCAGAAGCAGTGAACCCGGCCTCAGGACCTACACTAACCTGCGCAAAAGAAGCACTTGAAATAAGAAAAAAAGAGGAACAGGCCAGTACCAGTGGCTTAAGGAAATTGTTTTTCATAGAAAAAGTTAGTTTTTAATGGACTCAAAAATAATAGAAGAAAAATAAAATCCAAATTTCCCACCAAAAATCAATTTCCAGCTTTGATGATCGGCAGCCGGATTACAGATGGATATTTTGCAGAATGGTGAATGGTATTCTCCACTACTCTACCCTCTGATTCATCATAATTGTTTCCACCTGTATTCAGGTTACGCTCAAATCTGGGGAAATTACTGCTGGAAATTTCAATACGAATCCGGTGACCCGACGCAAAATAATTACTGGTGACCATCGGCGTTAGATCCACCTTATAAACTTTATCATTTTCCATCATTACTTCCTTATCGTATCCTTCCCGGTAGCGAAGGCGCTGAATCGTTTCATCCAGGTTGTAGGCCTTGCCATCCGGATACACATCAATCAGTTTAATGGTGATATCTGAATCCGGTCCGGTGGATGAAACATATAAAGAGGTTTCAATAAATCCCGTTACCTCCACCCCTTCTTTTAATTCCTCCGAAGTGTATACCAGGATATCTTTTCTCAATTCCATGGCTGACTGATCAAAGGAACCTCCCTGGATAGCATTTCCTGTACAACAAACATTTCCGCCATATGAGGGAACAGGATTCATCGGATCGTAGGTGAACCTGTCAGGTTTACTCTTTGCACCGGGCTTTTTGATGCTCAGAATGCCATCTCCAAGCCGACTGTTAGCGCTGCCACCACTATTTAAATAAAAGCTGCGCATTTCGGTATTAGGCAAAGGAAAACTTTCCGCCTGCTGCCATTTGTTGCTACCCATGGTATAGTACCGAACTCGCGGATTGCTGGTCTTAAAATTATTTTGCTCGCCTTTCAGGAGCATATCGAACCAGCCCCAGGTAAGTTCATCATAATTCAATCGCGCATCTCCCACACTCCTTTCTCCAACAACAGTATTTTCAGTTGCGCGTTTATAAGAACAATGCAAAACCGGTGCAATGATCAGGTATTGGTTATCCGCAACTCCTGGCTTCTTCGCTGTATTGCGCACATGATTAAAGAGTGCAATATTGGGAGCTGATGATACATCGTACCAGGAAACAAACCAGAAAGCTGGTACTTCCATCGGCATATTATCATGGTACAATCCTCCCTGGAACCAGGCCGGATCATTGGGTTTTCGAACGATCATCTTCTCATAAATGCCAGTTGATCCCTGTGCATTTTTAATGATATCTTTTACTGGTAAGTGTTTCAGTTTTGCTGCCCAATCAACTCTTGGCATTTCCGGCCCCATATCATAAAACCGCTGAATGCGCTGCAGGTCTTGCTGGCTGATATCTTTGGGAAGTCTGGGGCGATACAGATCGTGTTGTGTTCCATACAACCAGGCAGTAAATAACATTTGCTGGGCTCCGCCTCTGTACCAGTTTCCCTGCTCAAAAAATTTTCCTACCCTGCCTACTCCGGCGCCAAATCCCTGTGCTACCATTGCTGCCAATGCCGGATGATTCAGCGAGGCAGCAGCCATCTGCCATTCAGCTGTAGAGGAACAACCGATCAGTCCGATCTTTCCATTACTCCAGGACTGATTCGACATCCATTCGAATGCATCGTAACCATCGGTAAGCGGCGTACCCAGGATATCCCATTCACCTTCTGAAAAAAAGCGTCCGCGCTCATTCTGTACTACATATGCATATCCCCGGCTCACGGCAGCATAGGCTTCTTCCAGGGTACGCGTGGTCATCTTACCATCTACCCAGGTATTGAAGTTATAGGGTGTGCGGCTGAATACAATCGGCACTTGCTGATTGCCTTTGGGGCGATAAATATCCGTAGCAAGTCGGATGCCATCACGCATGGGCATCATAACCTTCTGGTCAATGATGGCGATGGAATCGAGTTTCCGGTAAATAGCAGCGGTATCCTGAGCCGACAGCTGGAATGCCAGCAGAAAGCCAATAAAGAGCAGGGATATCTTTTTCATAATCCGAATGTAAGAATTTGAAAGCAGCTTTCCATTAAAGTACCTTAGTAGAAAAGCAGCCGAATGAATACATATTCTTTTTTACTTGTCTCCCTTTTGGCAACCAGCCTCTGCTCATTAGCACAACCTTCTCAACAAATGGTACGACTAGCTAAAATTGAAGTGGATCCCAATCAATTAGAAGTTTACAACAACGCGTTGAAAGAACAAATGCAGGTAG
>JAGKTB010000228.1:0-8265 GCA_018993145.1 Flavihumibacter sp. | reverse complement strand
GGAGGAAAGGAGGAAAGGAAGAGGGTGGAAAGGAAGATGGAGAGTGGGTGAGGGATATGATCAAGTTTTATCAGCCGGCGGTGAACTCCACTACAGCCGATAAACTCGACAACGCGGTAATTGCCAATATGAACGGCGGACTGATTTTTAAGAATAAATCCACTGCAAGATTTAAGAACATTGACATGGAGGGGACTGAACAGATGATCTGGCAGTTTTATTGCAACAAGCCAGGAGGTACCCTAACGCTTCGGTTGGACGCACCTGATGGGCCAGTTATTGCGAAAACTCCTGTTCAGGCTAAAGATCAGTGGCGTTTTGAAAGCATTCCATTTGCAAAGCAGCAGGGAGTACACGATCTCTATGTTCAATATGAAAGAACTCCGCTTGCTTCCGAAAAAGATGATTTTACCATCAGCTTCAACTGGGTCTCCTGTGTGCCTGCCTTTCCTGGTAAAGATCGTCCGGGTTATGCAGCTGCTTACCAGCGGTATTGGAAGCTCCTGACAACCTATGTTCCAGGTATGCCGATTTTGTATGAAAATCCGGCCAGTCTTAAAAGATCTACCCATGTCTTTGAACGGGGTAACCGCCTGACTTTAGGGGCTGAAGTGAAACCTGCAGTGCCGGCATCACTCCTGCACAATATGCAGCTAAAGGAAACGGATATGCCCAAAAACCGGCTGGAGTTGGCCTCCTGGATGACGGATCCCCGCAATCCGCTGGTATCCCGCACATTGGTGAATCGTTTATGGGAGCAGCTCTTCGGGACTGGCCTGGTGGAAACACTGGAAGATATGGGTACCCAAGGGGCTAATCCTACTCATCATCAACTGCTGGATGAATTGTCGTGGAAGCTGATGCACGATTATAAATGGAACATCAAAAAACTATTGAAAGAAATGGTGTTGAGCGCCACCTATCAGCAGGATAGTCGCGTTAGTAAAGAACAACTGGATAAAGATGCCGCTAATAAATACTATGCTCGCGGACCTCGGATCCGCCTGAGTGCAGAGCAACTGCGCGACCAGCACCTGCAGGTGAGTGGAAAGCTGAGTACTAAAATGTATGGTCCGGGGGTAATGCCCTGGCAGCCGGAAGGGATTTGGCTATCTCCGTATAATGGTGCCCGTTGGATAACGAGTGAAGGGGAAGACCGGTATCGCCGGGCGGTTTACACGTACTGGAAACGCACTGCGCCCTACCCGAGTATGATCAATTTTGATGGGGCCCAGCGGGTTGTTTGTAATGCTCGCAGGATCCGGACGAATACGCCGCTTCAGGCACTGGTGACGCTGAATGATTCGGTGTACGTGGATCTGGCTGCGCATTTTGCGAAGAGAATGGAGAATGGAGACAAAGGAGACGAAGGAGAAAGGAGACGGCATGGAAGAGGAGACAAGGGAGACAAAGGAGGCATGGAAGATGGAGGAAAGGAAAATGGAGGAAAGGAAGAAAGGAAGGTGGAGGAACAAATTAAATGGGGATACCGGCAATTATTGTTCAGTGAAATAAAAGAGGAGCAATTGAAAGCGATGATGGGGTTGTATGCGAAAGCGCGTGCGACCTATGAAGCTAACCCGAAAGAGCTGGAAGCGTTCAGACAGCCAACGGCCCATGCCGCGGCGATGGTAGTGGTGGCAAATGCCCTGTTGAACCTGGATGAAGTAATCGTAAAAAATTAAATGCAACCAATAGTGAGCTTATGACAAGAGATGAATTGCATGCACAGAAACTGTTGAAGGAAGCCGAGCAGGCGCATCTTCAGCTGCATACCCGCCGGCATTTTCTGAAAGAAAGCGCAATGGGACTTGGCGCACTGGCCATCGGTTCACTGTTAGGGAGCTGTGGCCAGTCGGCTTTGGATAAAATGGCCAAAGAGGCTGCCAATCCTGTTTTTGATCCGCTTCGCGATTTTGATCCCGCGCGACCCTTGTTGCCTAAGGCACCGCCCTTCGCCGCCCGTGCGAAGAGTGTGATTTATTTGCACATGGCGGGAGCGCCATCGCAGTTGGAATTATTTGATTACAAACCCGAGTTGATGAAAATGGACGGGCAGGATTGTCCGCCTTCTCTGCTCGAGGGTAAGCAATTTGCTTTTATCACCGGTGTGCCAAAAATGCTGGGACCCCAGGCTACGTTTAAGCAAAGGGGTGAGTCCGGTGCCTGGATCAGCGATCACCTTCCGCATTTTTCCACCATGGCCGATGAAGTGAGTTTTCTGAAAGCAGTAACCACCGATCAGTTCAACCATGCACCGGCGCAACTGCTGATGCATACGGGTACTCCCCGTTTGGGCCGTCCGTCTATGGGATCCTGGGTGACTTATGGATTGGGTACCGAGAATCAGAATCTTCCGGGGTTTGTGGTGTTGACAAGTGGTGGAAGTTTCCCGGATGCTGGTAAAAGCGTTTGGGGAAGCGGATTCCTGCCATCGGTTTACCAGGGTGTGCAATGCAGAAGTGAAGGCGATCCGGTATTGTTTATTAATGATCCAAAGGGGATGAGTCGCGATTTGCGCAAGGCCAGCATTGAAGCGATCAACCAGGCCAATGCTGCCACCTATAAAGAATATCAGGATCCTGAGACACTGAGCCGGATATCACAATATGAAATGGCATTCCGGATGCAGATTACAGCGCCTGAAGTGATGAATATCAATGATGAGCCGGATTATATCCATGAGATGTATGGCACACAGCCAGGCAAATCCTGTTTTGCGAACAATGCCTTACTGGCGCGGAAGCTGGTGGAAAAAGGAGTTCGGTATGTGCAGTTGTTTGATTGGGGATGGGATGCGCACGGTGATCATGCGGGTAATAGTTTGAACCTGGGTATCATCAATAAATATCGGAGCGTGGATAAAGCGATGACTGCACTGTTGCTGGATCTCAAACAACGAGGTTTGTTGGATGAGACGCTGGTGGTTTGGGGCGGCGAATTCGGTAGAACACCCATGATGGAAAACCGGAATGGGGTACAGAATCCATATAAGGGTCGGGATCATCATACCGATGCATTTACCCTCTGGATGGCTGGTGGTGGCATCAAAAAAGGCTTTACTTATGGCGAGACGGATGAGATCGGTTATAGTCCGGTTAGCGGTAAAGTAGAAGCCTTCGATATCCAGGCCACCATTCTGCATTTGATGGGCATCAATCACGAAGAGTTTACCTATCCTTTCCAGGGTCGTCCGTTCAGATTGACGGATGTTGGAGGAAGGGTGATAGAGGAGGTGGTGGCATAGTATGGAAGATGGAGGAATGGAAGATGGAGGAGGGGAAGAGGGAACGAAGGAGAATGGAGACAAAGGAGACAGGGAGAATGGAAGATGTGCACGCGACCTGATTATAAAATGTATAATTGCAATATATGAGAGATCCATAATTTTAGTGTGAGCGTTGCGGTTTTTAGTCTTCTCACATCTCACATCTCACGTTTCACCATTTTTCACCTTTCACCTTTCACTTTTCACTTCCATGCTTGGTAACTTCCATCCTGTCATCGTCCATCTTCCGATTGGTTTTTTGTTATTGGCGATTCTGTTTCAATGGATTGGACGCAGAGCATCCTATGCACATCTGCGGTTATCTGTCCCTGTTATATTGGTGTTGGGAATGATCAGTGCGCTGCTTGCCTGCGTAACCGGATTGGCGATTTCAGGATCCGCAGACTACCCGGAGGAGTTGCTGGGTTGGCACCAGTGGATGGGGATTGGTACTACTCTTTTGTCGCTGGGGATGTTCTGGGCTGTGCAGCGAAAAGAGGCAAAGATGACCAACTTGTTTTCTGTTTTACTACTTGCGGGTGTAACGGTGACCGGCCATCTGGGAGGTACACTTACTCACGGTGAAGATTTTCTTTCTTTTGGAAAGGCGGAAGCAAAGCCAACCCTGGAGCCGATTGCAGATATTCAATCGGCCCATGCCTATAACGATCTGGTTCAACCGATTTTTGAAGCTCGTTGTGTGAGCTGTCATGGTTCCGGAAAACAAAAGGGTAAACTGCGACTGGATGAACCGGATTATATTTTAAAAGGCGGGGAAGACGGAGCGGTAGTGAAGGCCGGCGATGCGGAAAACAGTGAATTGATTAAACGCTTATTGCTGCCGGGCGATGCTAAGAAACACATGCCTCCAATCCGGGAAGCACAGTTGACAGATACGGAAATCAGTTTCCTGCATTGGTGGATACAAGCTGGATTGGGTTTCAAGCAGTTGGTGAAGGACTTGCATCAAACGGAGGCTGACAAGGCAGTTTTGCTGGCCCTTCAACAACAATCGCTGCAAACGGGGGATGATGCAGCAACTGCAGGGAAAGGAAATTCCAGTGGTTCGGGAAAGCTCAGCGCTACAGGTAAAAGTGAAGCTTTGGGGGCTGGCGTTAAGCCGGTGTTTACATTGGCGGCATCCATTCCGGCAGAAGCAGTAAAACCGGCAGATCCTGTACTGGTGGATCGCCTGAAAGCCAGTGGTGTGGTTGTTTTACCGGTGAATGCGTCCTCTAATTATTTGTCGTTGAATTTTGTGACAGTTGACAAACAGGTGCCTGATAGCCTGCTGAACCTGCTGGCAGGCATCCGCGAACAATTGATCTGGTTAAAGCTGGATCAAATGGAGGTGACGAAAGCAGGATATTCAGCAATCGGGAAGCTGGACAAATTAACACGGCTGCAAATCAGTCGGGGTAATCTATCGGATGAAACGATTAGCGCTCTATCCGGGTTAAAAAATCTTCAATGGCTGAATATCGCCGGTTCCGGTGTTTCACTTGAAGGCTTTCGGAAATTGGGTGGTCTTACGAACCTGAAACAACTATTTCTGTATAAAGGCGGCCTCACGGACAGTGAGTGGTCCGCACTTCAGCAACTATTCCCGAAGGTGCAAATCGATACCGGCAATTACCGCCTACCCTTACTTCCCGGTGATACTTCTCTTATAAAATAATCACCGGTGGTACCCGGCTGGTGGAGGTTAGACCCTGACGTACCAACGGCGTTTGTTCATGTACCAGGCAATGGCCCAGAGCAGGAACACCAGTGAGACTGAATACAAAAGGGAGGCTGTTTCGGGGCGACTGGTAATTGGTTTACAGATGTTTTGGAAATACCAGCCAAGCGGATGGGTGTATTTTATTTCACCTGCTTCATTGACACCATTTGGAATGCGGATGAGCCAGAGGGTTTTGGGCAACACTCCACTCAGCACATAAATGAACAGCGGGTTTTTGCCAAATGCATCAAAGAAATTGGGCACCACGCCTTTCCAGCCCCGGAATTCAATAAGCTGCACCAGGGTAGCCAGCAGCATGGTAGCCAAACCCACTGTGTATAAAACATAAGAGCTAGTCCAGATTTTTTTGTTGATCGGGAAACTGAGTCCCCATGCCATTCCCGCCAGCCAGAGCACCACTCCTGCCATAAACAGGTTGGCAACCATTTCGGCATTTTTCCCTTTCTGACGAATGTAATCACCAATCAGAAAGCCTAAAATAACCTGTGCGATGGAAGGGATGGTACTGGCTATGCCTTCCGGATCAAAAGCGACACCTTCGCCTTTATACATGTGCGCTTCACCCAGGATTATGCGGTCCAACTCTGTACCCCAGAATCCTTCCAGGCTGTAGGGGTCCGCGGGGTTGCCGGCCATTGCAGTAATCACCCAATAACCCAGCAGTAATAAAGCGGCAATATAGAAGGCCATTCGGGCTTTAAAGAAATAGATGATCAGGGCGCCAAACAAATAAGCAAGTGCGATTCGTTGCAGCACTCCAAAGATCCGAAGGGTTTCAAAAGGCTTTCCGACCAGTTCATTGTTTTCCCATTTTACAAAGGGAAACCAATTCAGCAAGAGGCCGATCAAAAAGATCAGCAATCCGCGTTTTACAATTTTCCAGACGGCAGCGGAGCGGTCCATTGCTTCCAGCCGGGGAAGAACAAAAGCGATCGCATTACCAACTGCAAAGAGAAAAAACGGGAAGACGAGATCCGTAGGTGTACAACCATGCCAGGAGGCATGTTGAAGCGGGGCAAATGCCTTACCTGCCTGGTTATTCACCAGGATCATAAAGGCTACGGTGGCACCTCTGAATACATCTAATGAGAAAAAACGCTGTGATGAACCTGCAGCAGCAGAGAGTTGGTTGGCTGTCAATGTGCTTGATTTAGGGTGAAAATTAGCATATTTGTTAAAATCCACCACATGGAAGAAGCTCAAATGTATCCGGGAGTCAGCATTCATGCCACCGCTGTTGTTGATAGTGGGGCAAAAATTGGTGCAGGTACCCGGATCTGGCATTTTTGCCACCTGATGCCAGGTGCCAGGATAGGTGAAAATTGCATCCTGGGGCAGAATGTGTTTGTTGATAACCAGGTAAGCATCGGGAAGGGATGCAAGATTCAGAACAATGTATCGCTTTATAATGGAGTGAAACTGGAAGAAGAGGTTTTCATCGGACCTTCGGTGGTATTTACCAATGTGATCAACCCCCGGGCATTTATCGAACGTAAGCAGGAATTTAAACCCACCATCATTGGGAAAGGAGCCAGTATCGGGGCGAATGCCACCATCGTATGTGGGATTCAAATTGGAGCATTTGCATTGGTGGGTGCAGGTGCGGTAGTAACCAGGGATGTGCCTGCTTATGCGAAAGTAGTCGGCAATCCGGCAAGACAGATCGGATGGGTTGATAAAGAAGGGAATAGCGTTGACAATCAACCGGTCTAATAATAGTTTTCCCCTATATTTGTTGATAAATGGTGAAGTACCCACCACCATTGCGAGGACCCTTAAAATTCAACCTGTGAATCAAGTGCTGGCATTGTTGGCGGTAATTCTGATTACAACATAATTTTGTTGAAGGCAAGGAGTTCGAATAAAGGGCTCCCTTGCCTTTTTTATTGCAGGTGGGTAAGGAAAATTTCAGTCCGATGGGACTGAGGAGGCGAAGCTATGCCTAAATTGCAGGGTTGAATAACCTGAGACCTATGACCAAACAGAAAAACTGGTATGCCCTTTACACGAAACCCCGCTGGGAGAAGAAGGTACATGAATTGCTTCTTCAGAAGGGGTGGCAGTCGTATTGCCCATTGAATAAGGTCCGTAAAAAATGGAGTGATCGATATAAAGTAGTGGAGGAGCCTTTGTTCAAAAGTTATGTTTTTGTGAGGGTAACAGACGAAGACAGAGCAGATGTGCGTTTTGTGGACGGTGTGGTGAATTTTGTTTACTGGCTGGGAAAGCCGGCACAGGTAAAAGAAATTGAAATCGAGCGGATCAAGCGTTTCCTGAATGAGTTCGAAGATGTGGAGGTGGAGCAGCTGCCGGAACCGAAACCGGGTGACCAGGTCATCATCACTTCCGGCGTATTCATGGAACAGCAGGGGCGAATTCTGTCGGCTGATAAGAAACGTGTGGAAGTGCTGATTGAGAGCCTGGGCTGTAAACTGGTTGCTACGCTGGATAAGGAGAAGGTGGCCACATTAACTCAAACCCAAAACAGACAAAATATTCTATGAACTTAAAATTATTGTCTCTCTGTTTTTTTGTAACTCTGATTTTGTTTCTTGCGGGATGTGGTGCGACCTTGAAAAATCATCAACGCAGATTGATTCTGCAAGGTGCCGATTCCATTAGTGGCATATCAATTGAAGATCCTACACTGTTGATTAAGAAGAATGATTTACTTTCCATTGTAATTCATAGTGACAATCAGGAGGCAACAGAGATTTATAATCAGAATATGGGAGCCACTACAAGTGTTGGTTCGGGAGGCGCTAATAACCTGTTGTTAATGGGCCGGGGATACCAGGTAGATGAAGCCGGAATGATATATCTTCATACAATTGGGTTGATAAAAGCTGAAGGTAAAACGAAGGCAGTATTAGCAAGGGAAATAAGGGATTTATTAATACCCTATTTAAAGCAGCCATATGTTACCGTTCGTTTTGCCAATCACCGGTTAACCATATTGGGAGAAGTAATGAAGCCTGGTATGATTGAAATGCCCGACCAGAAAATTTCAATTTTAGATGCAATCGGATTAGCTGGAGATTTAACCCAGTTTGGACGCAGAGACAATGTATTGGTAGTTAGGGAAGTTGATGGGAAAAAAGTAACGGGGAGAATTAATATTGGGAATGCCTCTCTTTACCAATCTCCTTATTATTACCTTCAGCAAAATGATCTTGTTTATATAGAACCAAACAGAAACAAACCTACCGGTAACGAGCAGGTGCTGTCTAGAAATCTTACGATTATCACAAGC
>JAGKTB010000227.1:0-3243 GCA_018993145.1 Flavihumibacter sp. | reverse complement strand
GTTTCTTCTTCCATCACGCGGTCTTCCTGGCTGATGCGGGTCATATTGTTTTTCTGGAGGATTTCTCTGGCGAGATTCAGGTAGTTTACGGATCCTTTACTGTATGCATCATAGAGAATAACCGGTTTTCCAACGGAAGGTGCTTCACTGATCCGGGTGTTCCTGTGTACGATGGTATTAAATACCAGTTCATCAAAATGGCGGCGAACTTCACTTACTACCTGGTTGCACAAGCGCAAACGACCATCGTACATGGTCATCAGGATTCCTTCAATTTCAAGTTCCGGATTGAGCCGGTTCTGTACAATTTTAATGGTATTCAGCAATTTGCCCAATCCTTCCAGTGCAAAAAACTCAGTTTGAACAGGCACAATCACCGAATCGGCGGCAGTTAATGCATTAACTGTGATAAGTCCCAGCGAAGGGGAACAGTCAATCACAATAAAATCATAGTCATCCAATACCGGTGCCAGGATGCCTTTTAATACATTCTCCCTGTTGGGATAATTGATCATCTCGATCTCTGCACCTACCAGGTCGATATGCGATGGCACTACATCCAGGTGAGGAATGTCCGATTTCAGGATCACATCCCGAATCGGCGTACCATTTACCATACAGTCGTACAGGCTCTGGGTGATATTGTGCAGATCGAACCCGGTTCCGGTAGTACTGTTCGCCTGGGGATCAGCATCCACCAGCAGGGTGCGAAATTCCAGTACGGCAAAACTCGCTGCCAGGTTAATGGCCGTGGTGGTTTTGCCTACACCACCTTTTTGATTCGCTACGCCTATGATTCTTGCCATAATTCAGTTCCTCGTTCTTCGTTTTCGGGTATGGGATTAAATCGTAATACTTTCACCAATGGCAACCAAGTGCAACTTTTTGCCGCCGTAGGAAAATAAATCCTGGGCGGCCCGGTGATCGATTTTGATAAATCCGAAAGTATCGTAATGGACTCCAATAACCTGCTGGCACTGGATCATTTCAGCGCAGGCCAGGGCATCGGAGGTGTTCATGGTAAAATTGTCGCCAATTGGCAAGACCGCAAAATTAAGTTTTGCCCATCGCGGAATTAATTGCATATCAAGGGTTAAGGCAGTATCACCTGCATAATAAAAATTACCGGCATCAGAGTAAACGATGAAGCCCATTGGGTTACCACCATAGGAGCCATCTGGAAGGCTGCTGGAGTGCTGAGCAACGGTACACCTTACCCTGAAATCACCAAAATCCCACGAGCCTCCTGTATTCATGGGGTGGGTATTGGCTACCCCATTTTTATTCAGCCATTCGTGAATCTCCCAGTTGGTGATCACTTTGGCGCCAGTACGGTTGGCAATCGCGATGCAATCCGCGATGTGATCAGCATGGCCATGTGAAACCAGGATGTAATCCGCTTTGATACTAGCTACATCAATGTCTTTTGCCAGTTCATTATAGGTAATGAATGGATCAAAAAGCAGGTGTTTGCCGTTGATCACTACCGAAAAACAGGAATGTCCATAATATGTATATTGCATAATCTGCACTATTTTTTTGACCAGGGACAGCAAAAATAACGTTTCGGCTTAAATTAACCGGAACAAACCACCGCGGTGCTTGTTATCAATGGCAGATTTTTGCAGCATACCATGAATTCGAACTACACCATTGTATCAGGAACCAACCGTACCGGCAGTAATACGCTGAAAATTGCCCAGCAATACAAAGACCTTCTGGCTCAGAAAGGCATTGAGGCCAATCTGCTGAGCCTGGAAAATTTAGATGTCAGTACCCGTAACGAACAGATCCGCGAGCTGGAGACAAGTCTCCTGATCCCGACCACCAAATTCATATTTATCTCTCCGGAATACAATGGAAGTATTCCCGGCGTGTTGAAATCGCTGTTCGACAGCAGTGATATCCAGTCCTGCTGGTGGGGAAAAAAAGCCTTGCTGGTTGGAGTCTCAACCGGAAGGGCCGGCAACCTTAGGGGTATGGAACACCTGACTGGAATCCTGCACTACCTGAAAATGATGGTGCACCATAATAAATTACCAATTTCAGTAGTGAATGTGTTGCTGAACCTGGATGGCAGTATCAAGGACGAGCCTACGCTGAAAGCCATTCACCAGCAACTCGACGAATTCATTGCTTTTTAAAATGATTATATGAGAAGTTCCGGCATGATATGGGTGATCCTGGTATTCCTGCTGATCCTTGATTTTTATGTATTCCAGGTTTTACGCCATGTAACGCAGGGTTGGTCCGTGCGATCGCGGCAGACCATGCTGATAGGGTACTGGGTGGTATCAATCGGAGTGGCTGTTGTTTTTGTTTTTATGCCACAACTGGGGGCAGATAACTGGCCTAAGGCTGTACGTTCTTATGTATTTGCCACCATTGTCGGACTCTTTTTCTCAAAATTAATAGCGAGTGTGTTTTTCCTGGTAGATGATATACGCAGAGGCGTACAATTTACAGCGGGTAAGGTTATTCCCAAAGCAATGGCTGCATCCAAAGAAAAAGAGGATGGGATCAGTCGCTCTGCATTCCTCAGCTGGCTGGGACTGGCTGCCGGATCTACGCTTTTTGGTACGTTTATGTATGGCTTCACGAATAAATACAATTATTCGGTTAAGCGTCACCGTTTGTCCTATGGTAACCTGCCCTCCGCATTCAAAGGCTTACGGATTTTACAGATCAGCGATATCCATAGCGGAAGTTTTACTGATCCCATTGCCGTGCAGAAAGGAGTGGATCGCATTCAGCAATTGAATCCTGATATCATTTTATTTACCGGTGATCTGGTGAATGATCGTGCGGTAGAAATGGAGCCTTATAAAGAGATTTTTTCAAAACTGAAGGCCCCGCTAGGGGTGTATTCCGTTTTAGGAAATCATGATTATGGCGATTATTATCAATGGGAATCAAGAGCCGCTAAGGAACAGAATCTTGCTGATCTGATCCAGCTGCATGCAGACATGGGCTGGCGGTTATTAATGAATGAACATGTGGTGCTGGAGCGGGAAGGCGAAAAAATCGCATTGCTTGGAATTGAAAACTGGGGAGCGAAAGCAAATTTTCCGAAATACGGAAATCTTTCCAACGCGTACAAAGGAGCAGAACAATATCCATTTAAGATCCTGATGAGTCATGATCCCAGCCATTGGGATGCAGAAGTGCGGGAAACCTATCCTGATATTGATTTGACACTTAGTGGTCATACCCACGGGATGCAATTCGGCGTAGAATTACCCG